>CALMCK010000135.1 GCA_937862845.1 uncultured Burkholderiaceae bacterium
GTGGCCATGGTGTTCCAAAAATTCGGACTCCTGCCGCACATCACTGTGTTGGAAAACATTGAGTTTGGTTTGAAAATACGAGGCGTCGCCGCCAAAGAACGCGCCAAAAAATCCGAATACTGGATGGAGCGTGTTGGCTTGGCAGGCTACGGTGCGAGTTATCCGAATGAGTTGTCAGGCGGTATGCAGCAACGCGTCGGCTTGGCCCGCGCCTTGGCGAGTGAAGCGCCGATTTTGTTGATGGACGAAGCATTCTCTGCCTTGGATCCGATCATCAAAACAGAAATGCAAACCATGCTGTTGGACATTCAACAAGAGGTCGAAAAAACCATCGTGTTTATTTCACATGATTTGGACGAAGCCTTGCGTTTGGGTGACTCTGTGGCGATTTTGCAAGACGGTGTGATGGTGCAAAATGCAACACCGTACCAAATTATTTTGGCACCAGAGAATGACTACGTCGCACAATTCACACGTGATGTGAACCGTGCCAAAGTTCTGCGCTGCAAACACGTCATGAATAAAGTCGTGTCGCAAGAAGAACTGCCGAGCATTGAAGCGGAAGCAACACTTGAAGAAGCATTGCAAAAGTTCAATGAATCAGACGCCGTAGAAGCACATGTGGTGTCTAAAAAAGGCAAAGTCATCGGCACGGTGACGGTCAGTGATATTTTAAGTTTGGTGTTCGCCAACGATCAAAAGGAGGCAGTATGAAATTAATGGCACGCATTGTTTTGTTGTTATCGGCTTTTATGGCGACTGCCGCCATTGCCAAAACCGATATTTGGTCCGTTAAAAGTACTTTTTTAAATGTCCGAGAGCAAGCCACCACCAGCAGCCCGATACTTTATAAAATCGTCAAGCATTTCCCTTTGGAAGTGGTTGGCAAAAAAGGTGTTTGGCGTCAGGTGAAAGACTTTGAAGGCGACACAGGTTGGGTGCACTCAGACTATCTGAGCACGGCCAAAACAGCCATTGTCACCAACGAGTTTGCCAATATTCGCGCCTCGGCCACCATCTCGTCAGAAAAAGTCGGTAAAGCGGACTACGGCGATGTCTTTCCTGTGCTGTCTGTCAAAGACAAATGGGTGGAGATTCAAATGCCAGACAGCAACGAATCTGCTTGGATTTACAAGTCTTTGCTGTGGGACATTCGCTGATTGAACACGATGATTGTTTGCTGTTGAACTTTGCCAGCAAACGCAAAAAAACCACCGATTACTCGGTGGTTTTTTTGCGTTTGGCTTCAAGCCGTGGTTGATTTTAGGATAGTGGCGAGACGGCTGCGACTGACTGAATCAGCACTCCACCATATTGACCGCCAGTCCGCCTTTGGCGGTTTCTTTGTATTTGCTTTTCATGTCGGCACCTGTGTCGCGCATGGTTTTAATCACCATGTCGAGTGAGACGTGGTGCACGCCGTCGCCACGCAGCGCAATGCGGGCGGCATTGACCGCTTTAATCGCGCCCATGGCATTGCGCTCGATGCAGGGGATTTGCACCAGTCCGCCGACAGGATCGCAGGTGAGGCCGAGGTTGTGCTCCATGCCGATTTCGGCGGCATTCTCGATTTGAGCATTCGTGCCACCTTGTGCCGCGGCGAGGCCTGCGGCAGCCATCGAGCAGGCGACGCCGACCTCGCCTTGGCAGCCGACTTCAGCGCCTGAGATGGAGGCGTTGAGTTTATAAAGAATGCCAATCGCACCTGCGGTGAGGAGAAATGTCACGATGCCCGCGTCGATGGCATTTGGATTGTTTGGCACGAATCGCTCGTAGTAGTGCAGGACAGCGGGCACGATGCCCGCAGCGCCATTGGTCGGTGCGGTGACCACGCGTCCGCCTGCGGCGTTTTCTTCGTTGACAGCGATGGCGTACAGATTGACCCAGTCCATGACGGAGAGCGGGTCGGCGAGCGAGCGTTCGGCGTGTTTGGTGAGCTGTGTGTACAGCTCTGCGGCGCGTCGTTTGACATTCAATCCACCGGGCAAGTAGCCTGTGGCGTCTGGATTGTCGATGCCGCAGCCGCGCTTGACACAGGTTTGCATGACGTGCCAGATGTTCATGAGCTCGGCTTTTATCTCGTCCTCGCTGCGCCACGTGCGCTCGTTGGCCAACATCAGTTGGGCAATGGTCAGGTTTTCTCGCGCGCAGATGTCGAGCAGCTCTTTGGCATTTTGAAATGGGTATTGAACATCGTTGAATGCGTCGAGCACAGGCGAAGCGTCCATGCCCACCGTCACGACGAAACCACCGCCGACCGACAGGTATTTTTTTTCAACGATGACATTGTCCGCCGTGTCGTAAGCGGTGAATTTCATGCCGTTCGGGTGCTCAGCGAGGGCTTGGCGGCGGTGCAGAATCAAGTCGTGCTTGAGGCTAAACGCCACTTCGCGTTCATGGAGCAAACAGATGCGTTGGTCGAGCGCAATGGTGTCCAGCTCGCTCTGCACCGTTTCAATCGGCACCGTGTCAGGCGCATAGCCGAGCAAACCGAGCAGCACGCCCTTGTCCGTACCATGGCCCACACCCGTCAAGCCGAGCGAGCCGTACATCTGCGCACGCACGCGGCTGGTTTCAGAAAGCAAATCATGCTTTTGTAAATGCTCAGCAAACATCTTCGCCGCCCGCATCGGCCCGACCGTGTGCGAGCTCGACGGACCAATGCCGATTTTGAATAAGTCAAAGACGGAGACTGCCATGGTGCACCTCTTGGGAGATTGAAATTTGGTTCCGCGTGTGGAAGCGGTGCCATGCTGCATCATAATACAAAGTCATCCGCGAACTTGTTTGTTTTCTCGAGATAAAACAAGGCAAAATGATGTTTGTTTTTTGCTACACCGCACCATACAATTACCTTACAGCCTGAAAACAATTATTGTAAAATACACCGTTTTCATAAAAAAATCATACAAATAATTAAAGAGGCGATCATGGGTCAGCAGACAAATTCAGAGGGTCAGTGCATTCACATTGAGCCGTGGGCGATTAGCGAGGTGGCGTTGGACGCGACGCAGGCAGCGTTGAACGAGACTTTATTTGCCTTGGGCAATGGCCAAATCGGCGTGCGCGGGGCGCATGATGAGGGCGATGTTTGGGCGGGGACGGCGCAGAACGATGTGTTCATCAATGGTTTTTACGAGTCCGAGCCGATTGTCTATCCTGAGTCGGCCTATGGTTTTGCGAAGGAAAATCAATTCATCGTGCGTGTGCCGAATGCGACGGGCTTTACTTTCAGCATGGATGGCGAGGCGTTTGACCCGAATCTGGGTGTGATTTCAGAGTATCACAAGCGTTTGGATTTTCAGACGGGCGTGTTGACACGCTCGTTTCACTGGACTGCGCCGTCGGGCAAGCAAGTCCACGTGAGCAGCGAGCGTTTGGTGAGCTTCACACACATGACGGTGGTGGCGGTGCGTTATGCAGTGACGCCTCTGAATTTTTCGGGCGATGTCGCCATCACTTCGACGGTGAGCAATCAACCGCGCGCGGTCAAGGCGGGCGACGATCCGCGCGTCGGCGCGTCGCTCGGTGGTTTGTTAAATTTCGTGGCATTCACGGGTGATGCGGATTTTTCGGCATTCACGCACGCGACCCACCACAGTGGTCTGGAAGTTGTCACGGCGGTGACCCACGATGCGACGCCTGTGCGTGTGGCGCACGATGAGCAACTCGCCTCGCATGGTTTCACACAAAAACTGGCACAGAACCAAACAATGAGCGTGGCGAAATTCGCCGCTTACATCAGCAGCCAGTCGGTCGATCCATCACAGCTTGTGTTGGCGGCGCAAACGGCGTTGAACGCGGCGAAGGCCGTCGGTTTCGACGGTTTGGTGCAGCTGCAAACAGAGTATTTGACAGAATTTTGGCGCAATGCGTCTGTCGAAATCGGTGGCGACGCGGCATTGCAACAGGGCATGCGCTTTTCGCAATTTCACCTGCTCCAATCAGCAGGGCGCGACGGCAAAACCAACATCGCCGCGAAAGGCGTGACGGGCGCGGGTTACGACGGGCATTATTTTTGGGACACGGAGATTTATGTGCTGCCGTTTTTCTTGCACACGCGGCCAGAAATCGCCCGCAAGCTGCTCGAGTACCGCGCCAGCACGCTCGATGCCGCTCGCACCCGCGCTCGAGAAATGTCGCACGAACAAGGCGCTTTGTACCCATGGCGCACCATCACGGGCCCTGAATGCTCATCCTATTTTCCCGCAGGCACGGCGCAGTACCACATCAACGCCGACATCGCCTACGCGATTCGTCAGTACACCGACGTCACGGGTGACCAGTCGTTTTTGCTCTATCAGGGTGCGGAAGTTGTGTTTGAAACCGCGCGAATCTGGCCTGCACTCGGTCAGTTTCACGCCGATGGCAGCTTTGGTATTTACACCGTCACAGGCATCACTTGCAATACGCTGCGGACACCGCTGCGTGGTTGCGTGACTCACACCCCGCAGAGTTCACCGCGTTGTGTGCGAAAATTGGTTTATTGGTCGACGAAATCGAGACATGGCAGCGTGCCGCCGCCCACATGATTTTGCCTTACGACGACACGCTCGGCATTCATGCACAGGACGACACCTTCCTCGACAAACCTGTTTGGGATTTTGCCAATGCACCACGCGACAAATACCCGCTGTTGTTGCATTACCACCCGCTCGTGATCTATCGCCACCAAGTCTGCAAGCAACCCGACGTCGTGCTCGCATTGATGCTGCTCGGTCACGAGTTTTATGATGCGGATAAAAAGCGCGACTACGACTATTACGAAGCCATCACCACGCATGACTCGTCACTGTCCTCGTGCATTTTTTCCATCATGGCGGCGGACGTCGGCTACACCGAAAAAGCCTACGACTACTTCATGCAAACCGCGCGTTTGGATTTGGATAATTTACACCACAACACCCAACACGGTGTGCACGCCGCCGCTCTCGCAGGCTCGTGGATGGGCGTCGTTTATGGTTTCGCAGGCATGAGGAGTTTTGGTGGTCAGGTGAAATTCGCCCCGTTTTTACCAAAGCAGTGGACGCATTACCAGTTCGTCGTGCGCATCGGTGCGGTGTTGTTGCAAGTGCGCGTTGAAGCGAGCAACACCTCATACAGCTTGCTCGAAGGCGAATACTTGACGGTGCAACACCGTGGGCAAGCGGTGGAAGTGCTTGCAGGACACCCAAGCATCATTGCGCATTAGCACCCATAACCCGTCATTCCCGAAAACAAATTTGGGAATGACGATTCACACAGTTCACCACTGTATTCAATAAGAGACAAACCATGACCCAAATTCAAGCCTTCATCTTCGACCTCGATGGCGTCATCACCGACACCGCAAAATTTCACTTCATCGCGTGGCAAAAACTTGCCCGTCGCCTCGGCTTTGATTTCGACCACGAGTTCAACGAGCAACTCAAAGGCGTTGGTCGCATGGACTCGCTCAATCTGATCCTCGCACACGGTGGCGTCACACTCACCGAAGCCGAAAAAATCGCCCAAGCCGATATTAAAAACGATGACTACGTTGAACTCATCAAAGACATGAACGAGACCGACCTGCTCGCGGGCGCACGCGAAGCGCTCGAAGCCATCCGAGCTGCGGGCCTCAAGACAGGCCTCGCCAGCGCGAGTAAAAATGCCCCTGCCATTCTGGAGAGACTCGGCATCACCGATTTGTTTGACACCGTTGTCGATGCCAATCTCGTCGTCAATGGCAAGCCCGATCCAGAAGTGTTTCTTAAAGGCGCACAACAGCTCGGCGTCGCCGCCGCAGATTGCATCGGCGTCGAAGACGCAGTGGCTGGCGTACAGTCAATCAAAAGCGCAGGCATGTACGCCATCGGCGTCGGCGCAGCCGACGTGCTCACGCAAGCGGATGTGGTGATTGACGGCTTGCATCACTTCAAATTAAGCGATTACGTTAAAGCATAAACCAAGGTCTCAAGCGCAGGATGGCTTGCTCACAAGCCGTCTTGCATGTTTGTTAAATGTTTTAATCGACGGTACACGTCGGCTTGTTGTTATAATCACACTTTAAAAATCAACAAAGCCCACTATGTCCACCATCCAATGGTATCCAGGCCACATGAATTCGGCGCGCACCAAAGCGGCCGAAACCATGGAAATCACCGATCTTGTCATCGAAGTCGTCGATGCGCGTCTGCCGCTCGCATCGAGCAATCCGATGGTCGAAGAAATGCGTTTGCACCGCCAACGCCCTTGCTTAAAAATCCTCAATAAAGCCGATCTCGCCGATCCCGCCACCACCAAGCTGTGGCTGGATTATCTCAATGCGCAAAAAAATACCCGCGCGATTGCCATGAACACGAAAAACCCTGGCATGGTGTCACAGATTTTACCGAGCTGCCGCAAACTCGCCCCGCATCGCAATGACCCGACCAAACCATTGCGCATGATGATTATGGGTGTGCCGAATGTCGGCAAGTCAACGCTGATGAATGCACTGCTGAAAAAACGAGTGGCCAATGTCGGTGATGAGCCTGCCGTGACCAAAACCCAGCAACGATTGTTGCTCGGCAACGACATGGTGCTGACCGACACGCCCGGTATGCTGTGGCCGAAAATCGCGCTCGAATCCGATGGTCTGATGCTCGCCGCCAGTCATGCGGTCGGTGTGAATGCGTATTATGAGGACGAAGTGGCGCAGTTCATCGCGGGGATTTTGCGGGTTCTTTATGCGCCGAATTTGATCAAGCGTTATTCGATTAAAAACTTCGACGAGCTTGACGATGTCGGCATCATCGAACACATCGCCAAACAGCGTGGCTACCGACTCAAAGGCGGTGATTTGGATTTTGAAAAAGCCGCACACACATTGTTGCTCGACTATCGCAGTGGCAGCCTCGGCGGCATCACGCTCGAGACGCCCGACTCACGCGCGGCCGCATTGATTGAAAATGCAATTCTTGAAAAAGAAAAATCAGATGCCAAAGCGGCCAAAGAGGCGGCGCGCAACGCCCATCTCGAAGGCAATCGACGCGGCAAATCGAATGCGACGGATGCCAATCAAAAATAAGGCGACACGGCGTTCATGGCATTTTGATTTTTGAATCAATGCGGTGCGCTTCTCGCTTGATTGGGTGGTTTTTTAGTTTTTTTCTTCCAGCGGTTTAAACGGCAGCTCCTGTTGCCCCGCTTGTTTGGCCAGCATCGCTTTGAGCATTTCGATGCGTTGCTTCGGCGTAATCTGCGGCACTTCTTTTAAATCACCCCGTTTCGCATCTTTGTCATGCGCCATTTCTTTGATGAATCGCGACGCTTCACGGTTTTCAAAATCGCGGCCACGGCGACGCTTTTGACACCATGTGATGTGCAAACTATTGCGTGCGCGGGTGATGCCGACGTACATGAGGCGGCGCTCCTCTTCGATGCGCGTCGGATCCTCGAGCGCCTCATCGCGCGACATGTGCGGCAGCAAGCCTTCTTCGATGCCGACCAGAAAAACGTGCGGATACTCCAATCCTTTAGACGCGTGCAGGGTAGATAAGCGCACGCTGTTCGCTTCTTCGCTGCCTTTGTCGAGCATGCTGATGAGCACCATGCTTTGAATGACTTCCGAGAGTTTTTTGTCGTCTTCTTCTGCGCGGCGTTTCATCCATGCGACGAAATCAACGACGTTTTTCCATTTGTTTTGCGCTTGCCGCTCGTCGAATTGGTCGAACAAATACACCTCGTAACCAATCGCTTTAATCAAATCATCGAGTACTTCTGGCGCCTCTTCGAGCCGTGCGCGCTCTTCAAACGTGTTGATGAATTCAACGAATTCGGTGAGCGGTTCAATCTGCCGCTGCGTGGCAATCTGCGCAAAACCCGTCTCAAACACCGCTTCAAACAGCGGCACACCGCGCCGCCCAGAATACGTGCCGAGCATTTCTAAAGCGACCGCGCCGATGCCGCGCTTCGGCGTGGTCACCGCGCGGATGAAGGCTGGATCGTCGTTGATGTTGTTGAGCAATCTGAAATACGCCATGATGTCACGAATCTCAGCGCGCTCAAAAAACGACTGACCACCCGAGAGCACATACGGAATCCGCTCTTTGCGTAGAAACTGCTCGAACACCCGCGCCTGATGATTGCCGCGATACAAAATCGCATAATCGGAGAACTGCGCATTGTTTGAGATGCGGTGTGCTTGCAGCCGCATGACGACATTTTCCGCTTCCTCTTCTTCATTCGCCATCGGGATGACACGCACAGGGTCGCCCTCACCGTATTCGCTCCAAAGTTTTTTATCGAACAACTTTGGGTTGTGGGCAATCACCGCATTGGCCGCATTGAGAATTCGCTCGGTCGATCGATAATTTTGCTCAAGTTTGACCAGTTTCAAACGCGGAAAATCGGTTTGCAATAATTTCAAATTGTCCAGCGTCGCGCCACGCCATGCGTAAATCGCTTGGTCATCATCGCCCACCGCCGTGAACATCGCACGAACACCCGTCAACAAACGCAGCAGCTGATACTGCACCGCATTCGTGTCCTGATACTCATCGACGAGGATGTAACGCAGCTTCGCCTGCCAACGATTGCGCACCTCTTCATTGCTCTCTAAAAGCTCCACAGGCAAGCGAATCAAATCATCAAAATCGACCGCTTGATAAGCCGCAATCGTCGCATTGTAATTCGCATACACCCGCGCGAATTGTAACTCCTGCTCATCCTTCGCCTCGCTCAACGCCTGCTCGGGTGAGACGCGGCCGTTTTTCCACAACGAAATCGTGCTCTGCATGGTCTTAATCAACGCCTTGTCCGTCGTCGCGCACAGCTCTTGTAGAATCGAAAAGCAATCGTCTTGATCGAGAATCGAAAATTTTTCTTTTAAGTTTAAATGCTTCGCCTCATCGCGCAAAAACCGCACGCCAAACGAGTGAAACGTCGAAATCGTCAAACCTTTTTGTGGCTTGCCATCCATGATTTTAGCGACACGCTCGACCATCTCTTTCGCCGCTTTATTGGTGAACGTCACCGCAAGAATGTGGCGCGGCTCATAGCCGCAGTTGTTGATGAGGTGTGCAATCTTCTGCGTGATCACCCCCGTCTTGCCACTGCCCGCGCCCGCCAGCACCAAGCATGGGCCGTCGAGATAATCGACGCCTTCTTGCTGTTGTGGATTGAGTTTCATGGATTTTTTTGCTGCGGGGTTTGACATGGGCTGCTTTGTTTGAATGGCACGATTGTGTTGCGATAAAAAATGCACTGCGTCATGCGCAGTGCATTTTTAAGATGGCGTATTTTAACCTTTAACGGAGATGGATACGAGGGCAGTTCAATGTTTTTTATTTGTGCAAGAGGCAATTTCATTCAATACTTTTAAAGCATAAGGTCCTATGATTTGTGCTCACCCACTTATAATGGAATCATCCATGACTTTGAATCTACTGTTGTCTATGTCCGCTTTTGCACTGGTCTCGTCTATCACGCCAGGTCCGGTCAATATTGTTTCGCTCGGTGCTGGTGTGCAACATGGTTTTCGCAGCACCATGCGTCATGTCACAGGTGCAACGTTGGGATTTTGCATATTGCTATTGCTTATTGGTTTGGGTATGCATGAGCTGCTGCAAACACAACCACGATTCATGCAGTTGGTTCGTTGGTTCGGGGTGGTTTTTTTGCTGTATATGGCCATCCAATTGATTCGAGACAATGGTGAATTGGGGGGGGAGAGCAACAGTAAAAAACCCTCCTATTTACAGGGTGCGCTCATGCAGTGGCTGAATCCAAAAGCATGGCTTGCCTCGATTGCGGGCATGGGCGTGTACGCGGCTGACGGAAGTGTGCGTTTGGTACTGCAGTTTTCAGTCATATATTTCGTGGTGTGTTTTGCCTCACTGTCTGCGTGGGCGTATGCGGGGGCTTTTTTACGCAATCAATTCACCAAGCCTAATTATTTGCGCTTGTTCAACCGCGCAATGGCTGCTCTTCTTGCCGTTAGCGCACTATATTTATTGACGTCTGATTATTAATCGGCACTGTATTGATGAGGTGTTGCGGCAACAATGCGTTTAAATACACGTTGAAAGTGCGGCTGGTCAGAGAACCCAGCAGCCAAAGCGACATCGACAATGGGGAGGCGTTTTTTGAGTTGATGTTGTGCAAATAATATTCGCCGATTCAGTAGATACGCATGTGGTGTCATGCCGTATTGTTGTTTGAACGCCCGGATCAAATACGATGGGCTCAAGCCTGATGCCGCGCAAATATCCTCCAGATGTAAGCTTTCCGTGTAGTGTTGCACTATAAAATCAGCAGCTTTTTTGAGCTTTGGATTCGCTTCTAAACGAAGCTCTGGCACTACTTTAAGTGATTGATGCAACAAAATAAAAAAATCAAATACTGCGGTCTGTTTCAACAACACATCGTTGGTGTCATCCGTACATAACTCATACAAGGCCGTCAATCCATTAAACAGGTCGGGCGCTTGGCTGACGGTGGCATCAAATCGCAGCATGGCTGCCTTAACATTCAAACCTAAATCCACCTGCAAACGCATTAACCATGACACATCCACATAAAACATGATGTATGACCACTGATTGTCACAAATTGGATTGCAAGCATGAACATCACCTGCATTCATTAAGACCACAGTACCACTTTTGACTTCTTGAGTTTGACTTTCGTTCCAATACATACTGCGCCCCGATGTGATTGCCCCTATCGAAAACACATCATGGCTGTGCTTGTCATAATGTACTTCACGGCCATCCGACACCATGCGTGCCTCAATAAAAGGCAGTCTCGAATCACGCCAAAATTTCAAAGTGGCCATTGCGCATCTCCTATGAGTTCTTGCTACATTCAGGCATTATTTTAGCGGTGACAAATCAGGATTCGCCCCATGAATGATGCCGCCACCGAGGCAGACGTCGCCGTCGTAGAGCACTGCGGATTGCCCCGGTGTCACGGCCCACTGCGCGTCGGGAAATTCTAACGAAAATCCGTCATCGGAGACGCTCAACACACACGCCGAGTCGCTTTGGCGATAGCGGGTTTTGGCGGCGATGTGGGTGTTGTGCGGTGCGTGTCCTGCGACCCAGCTGATGTTTTCGGCGGCAAGGTGCGTTGAACGCAGGGCGGGGTGGTCATGGCCTTGGGCGACGTAGAGGGTGTTGCTGGTCAGGTCTTTGTGCACGGCGAACCATGGTTCGCCATTGCCTTTTTTGTCGCCACCGATGCCGATGCCTTTGCGTTGTCCGAGCGTGTAAAACGACAGGCCGATGTGTTCGCCGACGAGGCGGCCATCGAGGGTTTTCATCGGGCCTTTGTGCGTCGGTAAATATTGATTGAGAAAGTCGCGGAATGGCCGCTCGCCAATGAAGCAGATGCCTGTTGAGTCTTTCTTTGCGGCATTGGACAAGCCGATGCGGTGGGCGATGTCGCGCACTTCGGTCTTTGGCATTTCACCGAGCGGGAATAAGGTTTTGGACAGTTGTGCTTGGTTGAGGCGATGGAGAAAGTAGCTTTGGTCTTTGGATGCGTCCAAGCCTTTGAGCAATTGAAACTCGCCGTTTGATTCGCGCACGCGCGCGTAGTGGCCCGTGGCGATGAACTCTGCGCCGAGGCTCATGGCATGGTCGAGAAAGGCTTTGAATTTGATTTCGGCATTGCACAGCACATCGGGATTCGGCGTGCGGCCTGCGCTGTATTCGCGCAGAAACTCGGCGAACACGCGGTCTTTGTACTCCGCTGCGAAGTTGACTGCTTCGATGTCCACGCCGACCACATCGGCGACCGAGGCGGCGTCGAGCCAGTCTTGGCGCGTAGAGCAGTATTCGGAGTCGTCATCGTCTTCCCAGTTTTTCATAAACAAACCGATGACCTCGTAACCTTGTTCTTTGAGCAGCCACGCGGTGACGGAAGAATCGACGCCGCCAGACATGCCGACGACGACGCGTTTTTTAGTGGCCATTATAAAATCCGTAAGTCTTTAACAAGTGCCAAATCGAGTCGTTGGCCGTTGATGAAATCAGTCAAACATTGAGCAACAATCGGGTTGCGATGAATGGCGCGCTCATCCATGATTTCTTGTGGTGTGAGCCACACCGCTTCGATGATGCCGTCGTCGAGTTCGTCATGAATGGCGGCCGCGCCGACCGTGCCGATGAAAGTTAAGCGCAGGTAAGTGACGCTTTTGTCGTCTTTGTCAGAGACATAAATCCCGAGCAGTGCGGTCGGTGTGAACTCATAACCCGACTCTTCGAGCACCTCGCGGCGCACGGCGTCGAGCAATGTCTCATCGGCTTCCCAATGCCCTGCGGGTTGATTGAGTCGGATGCCGTGGCGCGTGTGCTCGCGCACCATGAGAAACTTGCCGTCGCGTTCAATCAGCGCGGCGACAGTGGCGTGGGGCGTCCAGATGGGTTCGGAGTGTGGCATGGTGTGCGCCTGAAAAAATGACAATCGCGTATTTTAACATGACTGGCGTGGCCGTCTGAATTTCCTTGAAAAGTCTTTGAAATCGGCGGACGCACGGGTTCATTTATGTGGCCAGTGACTCTTGGTGGATGCGTTGCGCCAATTGGCCCAATGCCTTGATGTCGCGTTGGGTGAATTTATGATTGAGGGTGGCGCAATTGAGGCGGAAGGCGTTTTGGTGGTGTTCGCCAATCGAAAACAAACTGCCCGGTGCAAATGAAATACTGCGCTCCTGCAGCGCCAAATCGAACAGTTGGTCGGCGGTGACGCTGTCGGGCAACGTCACCCACAGCAGATAGCCGCCTCGCGGTGTCATGCTGTGCGTGCCAGCTGGAAAATATTGTGTGAGCCATGTGCGCACTTGCGCGACGTTGACGGCGTAAATGGCGCGCAGAGCTTTGAGGTGTTGCTCGTATTTGCGTGGAATCATCCGCGCCATGAGGTGTTGCGGCAGCTCTGTGCAGCCGATGGAGGTGGCGTGGTGCAGCGTGCGAATCTGCTCGTGCCATGCGCCACCTTGGATGAAGCCAATCCGCAATCCAGGTGCAATCAGCTTGGACAGTGAGCTGCACAGAATCACATTGTTGTGCGCATCCAGCGCTTTGAGCGGCGCAGGGCGCTGCGGCTGTTGTGCGCTGGTTTGATACAAATCGCCAAAGGTATCGTCCTCTATCACAGCGATGTGGTGTTCGGCACACAGGCTCAATATCTCTGCGCGCAGGTTGAGTGCTATCGAGCAGCCCGTTGGGTTTTGCACATTTGCTTGCAGCAGACAGGCTGAGATGCGTTTTTTTTGTTTCGCCGCTTGCTCAATGACGCTGCGCAGGTGATTGGGCTCAAGGCCTTTTTTGACGTCGATGGACAGTTCAACCACATTGAGTTTTAGGCTTTGCAGAATTTGTAAAAAACCAAAATACGTCGGCGACTCCACCATCACCCAATCGCCGCTCTGCGTGACCGACTGCAATGCCAGTGTGATGGCCTGCGTTGCGCCATGTGTGATGAGAATATCATCTGGCGTGAATAGGCAGCCGAAGCTGTTGTGACGCAGAGCGATTTTTTGGCGCAGCTCAAGCAGGCCAGAGCCCATGACGTATTCGGTCAAAATATATGGCTTGCTGCGCGTGATGCTGTTGCTGATGGTTTGTAGCTCGGCGGCAGGGTAGAGATTTGCCGCGCCCGTCGCTAAATCCATGCGGTATTTCGCGCTTTTAGAATGCTCGGCCCAGCGTCTGATAAAAGTCGCTCGGTCGCTGAGCGCACGTTGTTCACAAAAACGGTATGCGCCGATGTGCTCTGTCGCGAGGTGCGGTTTTTGATTCACGACATAGCCGCTCTTGGGTTCGGCGGTGAGCATGCCCGCGTCTTCTAAGTGCTGCAGTGCTTTGTAGGCGGTGTTTTTACCCACGGCGTAGCGCACCATAATCTCGCGGATGGATAAAAATCGATCGCCTTTTTTGAGCGAATAATCACCAATGAATTCAGTGAGGTATCGGGCCAGTTGCTCGTATTTTTTAAGCGTCATATTTGTGTGACCCAAAATTGAGTCGTTAAGAAGTGACCAATATCGTGTAATGGAACAACACAGGCGCGGCGTATAAAAGCGCGTCGAGTCGGTCCAGTACGCCCTGCTGTCCGCCTGTCAGTGAGGCCCAGTCGCGTACGCCGAGGCTGTGTGTGATGCCGCGCATGACGAGGCGACCAAACACCGAGGAGATGGAAATCAAGCTGCCTGCGATGGCGGCTTGCCAAGGGGTGAATGGCGTAATCCAAAAAAATGCGGCGGCGATGGTGGCGTTGGCGACGGCGCTGATCAACAAGCCGCGCCAAGTCATGCGGCTGTGGATGTCACGCGCGATGCGTTTGCCACGATGGCGCATCATGTAGTCTGCGAGGTGTTGCCAGAGCATGGCGCAGCGCACGAGGATGAGAAAAAACAATAAGAACAAGGCTTTTTCATAGGACGAGCGGTGGGCCATGGCAGCGGTTTGTAGAATCGCGACGGTGTGACTCAAGCAGTACACAGCAATCATCAGTCCCCATTGCAATGTGGCTTTGCGCGATAAAAATTGGTGCGTGTCTTGTCGAATGATGGAAAAAATCGGCAACAATAAAAAAGCGTAAACGGGAATGAGAATGGTGAAAAAGCTGAGGGCAGACAGGCCAATTAAAATGTACTGCAGCGGCAAAAACACAAAGAATGCAAACGACAGCGCACGGTGATCGCCATTGTTCACCGGTGTGAGTGTGATGAACTCGCGTAAGCCGAGAAAAGAAATCACGGCGCAACAGATTAGAGCGCCTGTGATGCCAAAAATGCCCACAAAAGCCGAGACAAGAAACACCCACCAAAAAGCGGCAAGGTGACGTTGGCAGCGCAATAAAAATGCGCGGCGCACTTTAAGAGCGTTAACGGTTGCTCGATTCAAAAAATAGTACACGACGATGTGGGCCAAGCCGATCAGCAGGACCATGCCAATCAATGCCATCCAAAAACGCTCGTAATCATCCCAGTCATACCAATTCATAATGCCACCTTCTGGTTTTTCTCAATGGGGTTGTATTGTGCTCGACTGTCCACCACGCCTTGACGCGCACGCGCGAGGAAGGCGTCCTTTTCTTCGTCAGGCAACAACTGGATGGGCACACCAAAGCGGGCGGTGCAGACCAACGGCACGGGCCAGAACTCGCCTTTGGGCATGATGCGGTTGAGGTTTTCGAGGTAGACGGGCACGAGTTCGACATCGGGAAAGCGCTGCGCCAAATGGTAAATGCCTGATTTAAATGGCTGTGGCAAATCGCCTTTGTTGCGCGTGCCTTCAGGGAAAATAATCAGCGAGTCGCCCGTGGCGAGTGTGTCGTACAAAGGCTTCAATGGGTCGTCATCCGAGCGGTCTTCTTTCGCGCGCTTGATAAAAATCGCGTTCAAACCGCGCGTGACAATGTAGTGTTTCCACTTGGACTTGCCCCAATAATCAAACGCCGCCACCGGGTGGGTGGTCGCTTGCAAGTCTTGCGGCAGCGCCGCCCAAATCGCCACGGTGTCAATGTGGCTGGTGTGGTTGGCGAAATAAATGCGCTGTTTCGATGAAGGCTTGCAGCCAATCCAGCGTGGGTATGCGCCGATCAGCAGGCGCACAACCAGTTGCAATAAATAGGAAATCCACATACAAGGTCTCGATTATTTTTTGACTTTGAGCAGTGGCGCGAGGTATTCGCCCGTCACGCTCGCTTTGTTTTTCGCCACGGCTTCTGGCGTGCCTTGCGCGATGATTTGGCCACCGCCCGCACCGCCTTCGGGGCCCATGTCGATAATCCAATCGGCGGTTTTAATCACGTCAAGGTTGTGTTCGATGATGACAATGGTGTTGCCGTGCTCGGAAAGTTTATTGATCACGCCCAATAGTAGTTCAATGTCGGCGAAGTGTAAACCCGTGGTTGGCTCGTCGAGGATGTACAGCGTGCGCCCTGTGTCGCGTTTGGATAATTCTAAAGCGAGTTTGACGCGCTGTGCTTCGCCGCCTGACAGCGTGGTGGCGGATTGGCCGAGGGTGATGTAGCCGAGGCCGACGTCGAGCAATGTTTTGAGTTTGCGCGCAATGGTTGGCACGGCACTGAAAAATTCGTGCGCTTGCTCGACCGTCATTTTCAGTACTTCGTGGATGTTTTTGCCTTTGTACTGCACGTCGAGGGTTTCGCGGTTGTAGCGTTTGCTGTGGCAGACGTCGCAAGGCACGTAGACGTCGGGCAGGAAATGCATTTCAACTTTAATCACGCCATCGCCTTGGCAGGCTTCACAACGACCGCCTTTGACGTTGAATGAAAATCGTCCGGGTTGGTAGCCGCGCTCTTTGGCGGTGGGCACTTCGGCGAACAGCTCACGCACGGGTGTGAATAAACCCGTGTAGGTCGCGGGGTTGGAGCGCGGTGTGCGACCAATCGGCGCTTGATCGACATTGACGACTTTATCAAAATGCTTCAAGCCTTCAAGGCTGTCAAACGGTGCGGGCTCGGTGGAGGCGCGATTGATTTTTTGTGCGGCGGCGTGGTACAGCGTTTCGTTGATCAGGGTTGATTTGCCTGAGCCTGACACGCCTGTGACACAGGTCATCAGGCCGACGGGCAAGTGCAAGTCAACGCTTTTCAGGTTGTTGCCACTCGCGCCTTTGATGACGAGCTCGGCATCGGTTTTGGCGCGGCGTTTGGCGGGCACTTCGATGCGGCGTTTGCCTGAGAGGAAGTGGCCTGTCGCAGAGGTTTTGTGGTGCTCGATCTCGGTCGGTGTGCCGTGGGCGACGATGGTGCCGCCATGCTCGCCCGCACCGGGGCCCATGTCCACAACATAATCAGAGGCGCGTATCGTGTCCTCGTCGTGTTCGACGACGATGACGGAGTTGTCCAAATCACGCAGGTGTTTGAGGGTTTCAATCAGGCGGTCGTTGTCGCGCTGATGCAGGCCAATAGATGGCTCGTCCAACACATACATCACACCCGTGAGGCCTGAGCCGATTTGCGAGGCGAGTCGAATGCGTTGTGCTTCGCCGCCCGACAGTGTGTCGGCGCTGCGGTCGAGTGAGAGATACTCCAAGCCGACGTTGTTGAGAAACTTCAAACGTGCGGTGATTTCTTTGACCACGCGGTCGGCGATTTCTTTTTTCGCGCCTTTGAGTTTGATGTTTTCAAAATGCGTGAGCGAGTCCCGCAATGATAAATGCGCGACTTCGTGCAGCGTGCGTGCTGACTTACCATCACCGACGCGCACGTTTCGCGCCGACTCGCGCAGGCGTGTGCCGTCGCAGGTTGGGCAGGTTTGCACGTTTTGCAGCTTGGACAATTCTTCGCGAATGGTGTTGGAGTCGGTTTCTTTGTAGCGGCGTTGCAGATTCGGAATCACGCCTTCAAAGGTGTGCTCGCGCACCACCGCGCGGCCTTTGTCTGATAAATAAGTGAACGGAATCACTTGGCGGCCAGAGCCGTACAGCACGCGTTGGCGGGCGTCGTCCGAGAGTGTTTCAAATGGCGCGTCGATGTCAAAATCATAAAACGCCGCCAAACCCTGCATCATTGAAAACGAGTAGGTGTTGCGCTTGTCCCAGCCTTTAATCGCGCCGCTGCCCAGCGACAAACTCGGGAAGCCGACAATGCGTTTCGGGTCAAAAAATGTCTCGACGCCCAAACCGTCGCAGTTCGGGCAGGCGCCCATCGGGTTGTTGAACGAAAACAAACGCGGCTCGAGTTCGGCGATGGAGTAGTCGCATTCGGGACACGAAAACTTCGCGCTGAACAGTTGCTCAGCATTGGTGTCCATGTCCACGGTGATGGCGCGGCCATCGGCGAGGCGCAGCGCGGTTTCGAAGCTCTCGGCGAGGCGCTGCGTGATGTCTTCTTTGACTTTAATGCGGTCCACCACCACTTCAATCGTGTGCTTTTCAGTTTTTTTCAAGCTCGGCAGATTTTCGGTGTCAAAAATTTGGGCGGCCTTTGTGTTGGTCGTGCCGCCACCCGAGCGGATGCGAAAGCGCGCGAACCCCTGCGCCTGCATTTGCGCAAATAATTCTTCGTGTGTGCCTTTGCGATTCACCACCACGGGCGCGAGTATCATTAGCTTGGTGTCGGCGGGCAATGCCAGCACCGCATCGACCATTTGCGAGACGGTTTGTGATGCCAGTGGCACATGGTGCTCTGGACAATACGGCGTGCCGACCCGCGCAAACAATAAACGCAAATAGTCGTGAATCTCGGTCACTGTGCCGACAGTTGAGCGCGGGTTGTGGCTGGTGGCTTTTTGTTCAATCGAAATCGCAGGGGACAAACCTTCGATTAAATCGACATCGGGTTTTTCCATGAGCTGCAAAAACTGCCGCGCATAGGCAGACAAACTTTCCACGTAGCGACGCTGACCTTCGGCATACAGTGTGTCAAACGCCAAACTCGATTTACCCGAGCCAGACAACCCTGTGATGACCACGAGTTTTTGGCGGGGCAGGTCGATCGACACGTTTTTAAGGTTGTGTGTCCGCGCGCCGCGGATTTTGATTTCTTTATTCATAACATCCAAAAAGGCAAAAAGGGTGCGCCCTGCACAGTCGTGTACATCATTAAGGCGCAACAAACCTGTTACTATAACGGTTTTTCGCCAGCACCGCCACGCTTTGCTTGTCGCGCCAACCTTTCGCGTGAACATGTTTGCCGTGTGTTTGTGCGTGACAACCTATTTTTAGAAAATGACCATGAGCTCCGCACCCGCTTTAAATTCTCTCGAACGCAGCATCAGCACGCGCCTTGCGCTGGTGTTTGCTTTGCGCATGTTTGGTTTGTTCATTGTGTTGCCCATACTCGCGCCGTACGCACAGAGTCTGCCGATGGGCTGGGGCATCGAAGCCACGCCGCACAATGTTGGCCTCGCGGTCGGCTTGGCAATGGGCGCTTATGGTTTGACGCAGGCGTTTTTGTACATTCCGTACGGTTTGTTGTCTGACCGTGTGGGGCGGCGTTCGGTCGTGGTGGTGGGGTTACTGATTTTTGCGGCAGGTGCTTTGTGGGCCGCCCGCGCCGAGACATTGGTTGAATTGGTTGCTGCGCGCGCATTGCAAGGCGCGGGCGCCATCAGCAGCGTGGTGGTCGCGATGGTCGCCGACCACACGCGCGCACAGGTGCGCACGCGGGCGATGGCGATGGTGGGTATGAGCATTGCGTTGACTTTTGCGCTCTCATTGGTGGCCGCGCCTTTGTTGGAAGCGATGGTCGGTATGTCTGGCGTGTTTGTGCTGATTGCGGTGTTGGCGCTGTTGGCCATCGGGTTGATTGTCTCGATTAAACCTGTGCCATTGCCTGTGCCGACTGCCAGCAGCATGGCTTTGCTTAAAGCGGTGTTGCAAGACTCTGCGCAATGGCGGCTCAATATCGGTGTGTTTGTGCTGCATGCGGTGCAGATGGCGATGTGGGTGGTGATTCCACAGCGTTTGCTTGATTTGCATTTCACCCATGTCGGCAGCACGTGGTTGTATTTGGCGGTGATCGTTTTGAGCATGGCGGCGATGATTCCACTCATCATTCGCGCCGAAAAACACCATCGCATGCACCAAGTCATGCGCGCCGCGATTGTTTTGATTGTCGTCTCGCAAATTGGACTGGCTTTGAATCTGGTGGGTGCGGCGGGCATTGCTGTTTCGTTGTTGCTGTTTTTCATTGGGTTTAATGTCCTCGAAGCCACTCAACCATCATTGCTCTCCAAACTGACCAATCCCGCCAGCAAGGGTGCGGCAGCGGGCGTGTACAATACTGTGCAGGCGCTGGGCTTGTTTGTCGGCGCGCTCGCGGGCGCATGGCTCAATGTCGCGGGCGGCGCATTGGCTCTGTTTGCTTGCAGTGCCTTGCTGGCGGCCGCTTGGTTGTTTTTACATGAGCGTGGCCGCACACAAACTGACTGAAAATATTCAAAGACACGCTAAAAAGCGGTACAATGGCCGCCAAGTTTTGACCCCAATTAACCACCCAAACTCAAGGACACATCATGGCATCAGTGAATAAAGTCATCATCGTCGGCAACCTCGGCCGCGACCCAGAAGTGCGCTACATGCCCAGTGGCGATGCCGTTACCAACATCGCTGTCGCCACCACCGATCGCTATAAAGACAAGCAGTCTGGCGAGCAAAAAGAAATCACCGAGTGGCACCGCATCGTGTTTTTTAATCGCCTCGCAGAAGTCGCGGGCGAATACCTGAAAAAAGGCTCGGCAGTCTACGTCGAAGGTCGCCTTGCCACACGCAAGTGGACTGATAAAGATGGCGTTGAGCGCTACACCACCGAAATCAAAGGCGACTCCATGCAAATGCTCGGCGGTCGCAGTTCTGGCGGCAGCAGCGAGCCCTACGAAGCGCCAGCGGCACGCCCGGCAGCAGCGCCTGCGGCGAAAAAACCAGCGCCAGCGGCGATGGATGATTTGGACGACGACATTCCATTTTAATGGAATAACCGCACCCCACATAAGGCACGCATTCGTGCCTTATGTTGTTTTTAAAGTCGCTTTGAAGGTGGTGGGTTAGTTTTGTAAAACAGTGGCTTGAACAATAAATTGATCAGATGAATAATAAAAGCACATTTTTTTCGTGGCGACGCATGCTGTATACCTTGGCGGTGTACTGCATTGCGCCGCTGGTGCCGCTTTATTTGTTGTGGCGTGCGCGCCGACAGCCAGAATACGCGCGCGGCTGGGGTGAGCGTTATGGCTGGTGTTATGGCACGGCACGGCGTTCTCAAGCGACGCGGCGCATTTGGCTGCATGCGGTGTCGCTCGGAGAAACGCGGGCGGCGCAGCCGCTGGTCGATGCTTTTTTAGCCGAGCAGCCGCACGCGCACATCATCCTCACGCACACCACACCGACGGGGCGCGCTGCTGGGCAGTCTTTGTTTGCGGGGTATTTGGCCGATGGGCGCATGACACAGGTCTATGTGCCCTATGACTTGCCCGACGTGTTGGCTCGGTTTTTGCGGCGATTTGCCCCGACCGATTGTTGGTTGATGGAGACCGAGGTTTGGCCGAATATGATTGCCGCATGCGCCCAGCGCGGCATCGCTGTGTCGTTGTTGAACGGTCGATTGTCGGATAAAACCCTGCAAAAAACATTAAAAAACAGCTTCATCGCGCAACTGGCGCGTGAGGCCTATGGGCAACTGGCGCGTGTGTGCGCGCAAAGTGAGGCCGATGGCTCGCGCTATCGGCAGATTGGCGTGGCCGAGAGTGCCCTGTGTGTGACGGGCAATGTCAAATTTGACATGGTGCAAGACGCGGCGCTAGTCGCACAAGGCGAGATTTTGGCCGAGAGTGTGGGGGCGCGAAAAGCGGTGTTGATGGCCTCCACGCGAGAGGGCGAAGAGGCGGCGTGGTTGGCTGCGGTGAAGCATCGCCCGCTGGAGGGCGTGTTGTGGTGGTTGGTGCCGCGCCATCCGCAGCGTTTCGATGAGGTCAAGCAATTGTTGCAACAAGCAGGCTTTGTTGGTGAGCGTCTGCTGCTCAAAACCCAGTTGGATGCGA
This sequence comes from uncultured Burkholderiaceae bacterium, assembly GCA_937862845.1. Lineage (GTDB taxonomy): Bacteria > Pseudomonadota > Gammaproteobacteria > Burkholderiales > Burkholderiaceae > Hydromonas. The sequence continues at coordinate 21,461 of CALMCK010000135.1, forward strand.
TGGATGGGGTGGCGAAAACCGCCGCGCTGCAAGCGGCAGATGTGGTGCTCGGCAACACCATGGGTGAAATGCCGGCCTACTATGCGGCAGTCGATGTGGTCATGATGGGCGGTGCATGGTTGCCGCATGGCGGCCAAAACTTCCTCGAGCCCATGGCGCTCGGCAAGCCCACGGTGGTCGGTGCGCACACCCATAATTTCACACAGGCCGCTGACGACGCGGTGGCCGCGCAAGCATTGATTCAAATGGCGGACTTGGACGCGGGGTTGCAAGCCACGCGCAGCCTGCTTGATGATGATGGCGGACTGGGGCGGCGGGCAAAGGCATTTGTCGCTGCACACCAAGGCGCTGTGCGCCGCACGCTCGAAATCGTGGCCTAAGCGGCGATTTTCGGCAATAAAGCCACGAAATCAAGGGGTTAACGTTTTAAGCGTTGACCCCTTGTATTTTGTGGCGTATGATAGTGAGTTCATCTTAATGGGTTTCCTGCATCCGCAGTCAATGCATTTTTTGAAAATACGTGTTTAATCAGTAACTTACAAGAGCCGCTTGTTCAGCTTTTGGGGTGAAAAGCGCGGCTTTAAAAATTATATTTATAAAGTCGCCGTGATTAAATGAATTAAAGAAGTAACCGAAGTTTTTATTTTGGAATAAACAATGCCAACGATTAATCAGTTAATCCGTCAGCCCCGCACGGCTGTACGTGAGGTCAGCAAAAGCCCTGCGCTAGAAAACTGCCCTCAAAAACGTGGTGTCTGCACACGTGTATACACAACAACCCCTAAAAAACCAAACTCTGCGATGCGTAAAGTGGCCAAAGTTCGTTTGACGAACGGCTTCGAAGTGA
>CALMCK010000136.1 GCA_937862845.1 uncultured Burkholderiaceae bacterium
CCAAAAGGTATCGATTACCTCAAAAAAAGCGCAAACCACGCGCCACCGCATCAATGGTGTTTTGACAGAAAACAACACGCAGTATATTTTTGTTGATACGCCTGGTTTTCAGACCAAACACGGCGGCGCGCTCAATCGCGTGCTCAATCGCAATGTCTCGCAAGCGCTCGGCGAAGTCGATGCGGTGGTGTGGGTGATTGAAGCGATGAAATTCACGCCGCAGGATGAAGCGGTGCTTAAAATCTTACCCAAAAACACACCGGTGATTTTGGTCATCAATAAAGTCGATGAGCTCGAACGCAAAAATGACTTGCTGCCGTTTGCACAAAAAGTCAGTGGTCAGTTTGACTTCGCGCAAATCATCCCTGTGAGTGCGAAAAACGGCGTGCAAACCGAGGTATTGCTCGAGCAACTAAAGCAGTATTTACCAGAAAACCCACCGTTTTTTGACGAAGACGACATCACCGATCGGCCGACGCGCTTTCTCGCGACCGAAATCGTCCGCGAGAAGATATTTAGACTCTCTGGCGACGAAGTGCCGTATGGCTGCACGGTCGTGATTGAAGTGTTTGAAGAAGAAGGCAGCATGTACCGCATCGCCGCCGCCGTGCTCGTCGAACGTGAAGCACACAAAGGCATGATTATCGGTAAAGACGGCGAGCGCCTAAAACGCATTGCCTCTGAGTCTCGTCAAGACATGGAAAAATTATTTGGTTGCAAAATATTTCTCGAGGTCTGGGTCAAAGTGCGCAGCGGCTGGGGCGACTCGGAAGCGAGTTTGCGTGGTCTCGGATACGAATAACACACATCAAACGTGGTGGGCGTTGCCCACCATTTTTACACCATGACTGCTAAACCATCCACGCCCGCCCACGGCTCTCGACCCAATCGCCTCACCCGTGCGGTGGCGAAGGTTCTGCACGAGCCTGCCTACATATTACACAGCCAGCCGTATCGCGAGACCAGCCTTTTGCTTGATGTGTTGACCCGCACGCATGGGCGATTGACGGTGTTGGCCAAAGGCGCGAAACGGCCATACACGCAGTGGCGCTCGAGTTCTTTTCAAACATTTCAAACGCTCTCGATGAGCTTTACCAACAAAACAGATGTGAAAACCCTGCTCGATGCCGAGTGGGTCGGTGGCATTCCGATGCTGCAGGGTGCGGCATTGATTTCTGGTTACTATATGAATGAGTGGTTGCGGCGCTCGCTGGCTTTGGGCGATGTGCATGAGGGTTTGTTTGACGCTTATCAGCACAGTTTGGCCGAATTGAGTTTGAGTGCCGTGAGCGAGCATGCGGCGGTGTTGCGCGGTTTTGAATGGGCTTTGTTGCGTGAGCTGGGCTATGGTGTGGCTTTGACTGTGGCAGACATCGATGTGCAAGCGCAGTATGCTTTGGTGCAACATGAGTGGCGAGCGGCCACGCGCAGTCTCGATGGCGCGCCGCTGGTGCATGGGCAAAGTTTACTGGATATGGCGCAAGGCAAGTTTGTCGCGACACAGACGGCGCTTGAGGCTAAAATGTTATTCCGTTATTGGTTGCAAAAACATGTCGGAGACAAGCCGCTGCACACGCGCAGCCTGTTGCTGGCTTTGCAGGGATTGAAGCAGTTTTGATAGGATTGGAAAATTTATGATACGCCTTGGGATGAACATCGACCATGTCGCCACGCTGCGCCAAGCGCGCCGCACGATTTACCCGTCACCATTACAAGCCGCGATGGTGGCTGAGCAAGCGGGCGCGGATTTAATCACCGTGCATTTGCGCGAGGATCGTCGACACATTCAGGATGCCGATGTCGCCGAGCTGGCGGCGGCGTTTAAAAACCACACGCTGCACACGCACATGAATCTCGAAACAGCGATTGTTGATGAGATGATTGCACACGCTTGTCGCATTGCGCCGCGCGACATTTGTCTGGTGCCTGAGAAGCGTGAAGAAATCACCACCGAAGGCGGTCTCGATGTTGTGCGCTATGCGGCAGAAGTCAAAAATGCCATGGTGCGATTGACCGATGCGGGCGTTCAGCAGATTTCGTTGTTTGTTGACCCCACGATTGAAGCGATGCAAGCGGCGGCACACGTTGGTGCGCCTGTGGTTGAGTTGCACACAGGTTGCTACGCCGATGCACTCACACGCGACGCTCAAGAGGACGAACTCGAGCGCATTCGCGCCGCCGCCCATGAAGGCAAACGCCTCGGTTTGCGCATCCATGCGGGCCATGGTTTGCACTACACCAATGTGCAGGCGGTCGCCGCGATTCATCTGATTGACGAACTAAACATCGGTCACGCGATTGTCGCGCAAGCGTTGTTTGATGGACTTGAAAAATCCGTGCGCGACATCAAGGCAGAAATGATTAAGGCACGTTTGAACAACGCTTACCAATATCCACGGGCGTAACATGACCATCTACGGCATCGGCACGGATTTGCTTAAAGTCACGCGCATTCATGACGCTTACGCAGCACGGGGCGATAGATTCGCGCTGCGGATTTTGGGTGAGGATGAGTTCAAGGTGTTTCAAGCGCGTTTTAATCGTCATGCACAGCGCGGCCTGTTGTACTTGTCCACACGCTTCGCTGCGAAAGAAGCATTGTCCAAAGCCATTGGGCTTGGCATGCGCAGCCCGATGAGCTGGCGCGCGGCACAGTTTGTCAATGCGCCATCGGGCAAGCCAATGGTTAAGTTGAGCGAGCCTTTAAAGTCATGGTGTGACGAAAAAAAATTATCATTCCATGTCTCCATGACCGATGAGGCGGAGATGGTGTGCGCCTTTGTGGTGGCGGAAAGCATTTAAAAATATGAACTCAAAAAATACAAAACTCGGCCCCATTGTCGTCGATATACTCGGTAAAAAACTCACGGATGATGACATTCGCCGCATCCAGCACCCGATGACGGGTGGTGTGATATTGTTTGGCCGAAACTTTGAATCGCGTGTGCAAATAACCGCGTTGGTGAAAAGCATCCGCGCACTGCGTGACGATTTACTCATCAGTGTCGATCATGAAGGTGGACGTGTGCAGCGGTTTAAAACCGATGGCTTCACACACCTGCCTGCGATGCGCACGCTCGGTGCGCTGTTTGAAAAAAATCCGCTCAAAGCCGTGCAAGTCACCACCGCAACGGGCTACGTGCTCGCCGCCGAGTTACGCGCAGTGGGGGTTGATTACAGTTATACGCCAGTGCTTGATTTGGATTATGGTGGCTCGACCGTGATTGGCGACCGAGCTTTCTCGCATGATGCACGCGTGGTGGCGTTGCTGGCGCAGGCATTGAACCACGGTTTGTTGCAGGCAGGTATGGCGAACTGTGGCAAACATTTTCCTGGACACGGCCATGTGGTTGCGGATTCGCATGTCGACATGCCAGTCGATAAACGCAGCTTGAAAGCGATTTTGAAAGACGA
>CALMCK010000137.1 GCA_937862845.1 uncultured Burkholderiaceae bacterium
GTTTGGGCTGTGATTTTTTGCTCAATGCTTGTGCAAGCTGCAGGCCGATGGCGGGGGGCGCTTTTTTTTGTTTGGCAGGTTTGGTTTTTTTCTTGGGGGTGATTTTTGTGTTCATGGATTCATGAGGAGGTAAGTGGGGTGGGGCGGTTGGACTTTTCAAATACCGTTGGGAGTCTGTGCGCAAAAATGGTGCCGCCGGCACGAATCGAACGTGCGACCCACTCCTTAGGAGGGAGTTGCTCTATCCACTGAGCTACGGCGGCAAGGCGCCCATTATATAGGCTTGTGGTATTGTTGGTTTGCTTTAACGTGACAATAATGTCAGAAAGCGACATGCTTTCTAAATAATTGTTTGAGTCGCCACTTGTTTGAGTCGGCAGAATAAAAAAATCCGTTGAGGTCTTCAACGGATTTTTTATGCCATCAATTATTTCTTGCGAATACCAGTGATGTCCAGCGACACTCGGCGGTCAGGCTGTAAGCATGCCTTGAGCTCTGCGGTCGGCTTCGTGCCTTGGCAATTGGTCACAGGTTGAGTTTCACCTGCGCTGCCGACAGAAATCGGTGCCGTCACACCCAAGTTTTGTAAATACGATTTAACCGTGTGGGCGCGTTTCAGGCCGAGGTTGTAGTTGTATTTGTCATTGCCCAAACGGTCAGTGTGACCGATGAGTGCGATGCCATCAACCGCTGCGTACTCTGTGCGCAGTGCATTGCCCAGCTCGTCAAGGGTCTGCTTACCCGCGGGTAAAAGATCTGTGGAGGCGGCTTTATCAAAGCGGAACAGTGCGTCAGCAGACAGGTTGACTCGTTCGGTTTTAGGGGCGGGAGGTGCTGGGGTTTCTGGAGGGCACCATTTGTGGTCGACATCACGTGCGCCAGCTACTGCGCTGAGTGACAGTGAGAGGCCGATGGCCAGTAGTTTAATTTTGCGATTCATAATCTATCCTTATCAAGCCACCGTGGTTAGGTGCGGTGGCTGTTGAGCGTGTATTTGGTTTATTTCCAAGTGTGTTTGATGCCGATGGTGCCACGGTAGCCGTCACGTTTGGTTTTGCCCAAGTCGTGCTCATAGCGTGCATCTGCGTAAACATAGCTGTGTTTGCCGACAGCGCGTTGAACGCCCAAGCCGATTTCAGCCCAAGTGGTGGCGTATTTTTCGCCCACTCGGTCTTGCCCAATGCTGACTGCTTTCGGGTTTAAGAAATCGTGCCAAATATTGGCCACGCCGTAGAATGTGTTGGTTTGGTAGTCGTCGCCAGAAGATTGAGCATTGTGCGCCACGCGAACGCCGACACGACCACGCAGGCCTGACTGTGAACCTTGGTCTACTTGTCGGATGCCGTCGTTAAAGCCTTTGAGGTCAACATACTGATAAATCAACTGGGCTTGTGGTTCAATCATCCAGCCAGATTCATTTGACGCATGTTTGTTCAGTGCATACGGGCGACCCACTTCGGCAGACAGTACCGCACCAAAGCCGTTTTGGCCGACATCGACACCACGGCGTGATTGGTATTTATTGTGCAAATACGACAGTTGAGCAACCAAGTCAAGGTAGCTGCCATTTGGCGCGTAGCGGGTGTGGGTTAAGCCCAAGCTCGCACTGTCGCTGATGCCTTTGCCTGTGTACTTGTCATCGCTGATGATGCCATTCACTGCGCGATAGTTGTCGTAAAAGTTGGTGTTTGAGCGGCCATAAGAAAGGTAAACGCCTGTCAGCTGATGGGCGCCTTTGTCTGTGCGCTTGATTTTAAAGTCATGACCGATTTGGATGCCGTAAATGTTGCTGGTCATGTTCAAACGGGTTTTGCCGTCTTGCTCCAAATGCTTGCCCAAAATGCGACCCCATGTTTGGCCTTTTGCATCGGTGCCGCAAGTGCCGCACTCATCCCAAGCCAAGGTTTGGTTTTCGCCACGGCGCTCGTGCAAAGTGGCCAGCGTGGCGTAACCCAATTCCATGTTGGCTCGGGGCATCTCTACGTAGGCTGGCACAGATGGATTGTAAATGACAGGGGGAATGGGTGGATCAACTGGGTCAACGGGTGGGTCAACAGGGTCAACTGGAATGATGGGCTTGGCATTCATGGTCCAGTAGTATTCGCGACCAGCGCCTGCGCCTCGGCTGGTCAGCTGTACTTCTGCTGCGCCTGTGGTTTGCGCGGTTCCTGTGAAGGTGCCTGCTGCATTGTCGCCATCGACAATCACCACTGGAATGGTGTTGAGCACAGATGCGACTTGCTGTACGTTGCCGTCAATGATGTTCGCAGTGCCACTGGTGTTGATGGGTGACACGATGGTGTTGCCGCCAGCGGTGCCTGTGATGTGCAATACATCGGATGTTGAGTCAGCGCCATTCTCATCGCCTGGTGCATTCCACAGTGTGTTCATTCGGACTTGAGCGCCGTTTGAGCCTGTGTAGTTGCCGTCGATGGTCAGCACATCGTCGTATTTGGCATGGGATGGATTGTCCAGATTGATAATACCTGCATCGCTCGCGACATTGCCTTTGGCGATGTAGTTATTCGCACCTGCATCGCTAAAAGCGCCGTTCAAAACTGCGCCGCTCGACAGGGTTAGATTGTCAAACAGCGCTGTCGTTGTGTCTGCATTTTGAGCAGATGCGTTTGAGTTTAGATTCCAAGTAAAGCCATTGTTTAAATTGATGTTTAAGCTTGGCGTCTTGCTTGCGTCAAGAGTTTGAGTGTTTTTGACTAAACCTTTGTAAACCAAGCCCGTCATGCTGCCTGCATCGCTTGCGTTCAGTGTGACAGACGAGGCTTCAAACTCGCTGAGTCCTTGTTCTGTACCGCCAGCATCGTAGGTGTTTGAATAATAAACGTAGTTGGGTGCAGAATAGTTGCTGCTGACATTTACGATATAGCCGTCGCTGTTAGCGGTCAAGTCTGTTTTGTCACCGGTCAAGGACACCTTCACGCCTGATTGACCTTGGTCCACAAAAATCAAATCTTTACGTGCACCTGTGGCAGGTATCAGTGGGTCTGCGCTTGTGCCAGTTGTTGTGAACACGGCATTGTTAAACGCTGCGCTGATACCGTGTGAGGCCGCTTGTTCGTAAGACAGTGAGGATCCGTTTCTGGCTGCATCGTCATGACCGCCGATTTCCAGTGCATAGCCATTGGTTTTAATCGTTGTACTGGCATTGGCATCCGATGCATCGAGAATGGAGTTGCGCATCATTTTAATACCGCCGCCTTGTAGGGCATTGGTGGTGTCGATGGTCAGATTACCATGAGACTTTAAAATCCCTGCACCTTCACCCGCATAGCGAACTTTGCCCAGCTTAATACCGTGGCTGTCCCAAGTCGTCGATGATGAGCCAGTGCCTTTGTTGATGGTGATGTTGGCATTGCCATTGAGCACCACTTCAGGCGTTAACGAATTGTTGCTGCCT
>CALMCK010000138.1 GCA_937862845.1 uncultured Burkholderiaceae bacterium
GCGAAGACAATCAGCCCCATCCAAAAAATGGTCGAAAAATCGGTCGCGAGAAACTCGTTGAGGGTAAAGTCAGAAGTGAGATTCATATTACTTTTCATCCTTGTTCGTCAAAGTAATCAAAGACTTTGTATTATACAGACATCGTCTGCTGGTTTTTTGAATTCAATATGAAAGCGCCGACTCGTTTGAGTCGGCGCTTGTTTTTTGTCATTTTTTAGACTGGGTCTGCAGAGGTGAGTCCGCGATTACTTGCTGTATTGATAACCCAAGTCAATCACGCCATAGACCTGCACGGTGGTGCGGCTGGTTTTGTCAGTGCTGAACATTTTTGACACGGCTTTATCCGAGTCACTCAGTGGGGCTTCGATTTTGATGCCGACGTAGCTGTCACGACCGGTGGACTGTTCGTGCTGTGCGATGATGCTGGTGTCTGCGAATGCGGTCGATGAAATGGCCGCGAGACTGAGGAGGGCGAGTTTAATGGGTTTCATATGAATTCCTTTTCGCCCCTTGTTTGAGGCATGTTGCTGATTCTACATGATTTGTTGGTAGAAAGTGTGTGTCGAGCAGCTTGACGATTTGACGGAGTTTATTTGTACTCCACATTTTTAAGCCAGCGCGTGTAGAGCTGACGCGCAACCGCTTGGGCGGCTTCGGTGTAGAGCCAGTTTTCTTTGCGGATGCGTTCTTCTGAGTGGATGTTTTGATCGTTCGCGTTGGCGATATCTTCGCGAGAAGTGTCGAGCCAGTGGTTGATTTTTTCGGGCAGGGCTTCGACATGAAACTGCATGCCCAAATGAATGCCGTCGATGGCAAATGCTTGATTCAAGCAATAAAAACTGCCCGCGAGTAATTCCGCGCGTGGTGGTGGCAGATAGGTTTCGTTGTGCCATTCGAATAATGTCACAGGGTTTAATCCGCCAAACCAGTCGTATGCCGCTGCGGTGTGCAGTGGATTGATTTGATGCCAACCGATTTCGGGCGACGGTGCGGGAATGACGATGCCGCCTGCTGCACGTGCGAGCATTTGGCCGCCCAGACAATGACCGATGATTGGGATGTTGTGTTGCAATGCCTCGCGCAACAGCGCATAGGTCGCAGTGAGATGGGGGTGGGTTTGTATGTCACCCGCGCTCATCGCACCGCCCATCACTGCAAAGCCGCTGAAATCGGTGATGCTGTCGGGCAGCACATCGCCAGCGTCGATGTTCACTAGGGTGTAAGGAATCTCCCAATTGGTTAAACAGTCGGTGAAATAGCCGGGCCAGTCGTAGTGGGCATGCTGCAGGACAAGAATGGGTTTCATGGTGTGCTCCGTTTTGTGTTGCGATTGAATCTGTATTGCTGGAATGGTACAGCCCGTCAACATTCAGCAATTGATT
>CALMCK010000139.1 GCA_937862845.1 uncultured Burkholderiaceae bacterium
AACCCTCGTATGAAGCTTGGGAAGCTGCCGTTCTACCATTGAACTACACCCGCAATAAAGCAAGCCGCATTATAGCGGAGTTGTGGCGAATTAACAATGAAAGAGCACTTTGGCCTTAAATTGTAATAGCCACGACTTGACCTAACAGACGGCGGTTAAGCCGATTCCGAAGTTGAGTTTAGACGCATGACATCAAGTCCTCTTGGATATCGCGCACCCACCTTCTAAATAGTCGCCCTCTGGCTGCTGTTGTCTCTCTCTTTAAATCAGTCTTCATTCATCTATTTCAACATCCGTGTAATGAAATGCGTGTGCCTGCGTCTAATCAGTCAGAACACTTAAACATCGGCGCTTAAACATCGGCGTTGGTGGCTGCGCCATTGCGTTCGGGTTTAATGGTGAGCCTTTTGCCTTGCCACATTGAAATATCTTATACTGACGGGCAATCCATCTCGCCACGTCAGCAGGCATTGGCGGCATTTAGACAAAATACATTATGATTAAACAAGGTGGGACATGGGCACGAAGTTCATCAAAATTGGGTTGTTATTGGTGCTGATAGCAGTCATCGCTGCATTCATCGCACTCGATGTGAAACAATACGCCACTCTCGATTACATCAAATCACAACAAGCGAGCATGCTGGACTACTATCAGCAACATACGTTTCTCGTGCTGGTGTTTTTTGCGCTGGCTTATGTCTTGGTGACCGCATTTTCTTTGCCTGTGGCCACGCCTATGACGCTTTTCGGTGGTGCATTGTTCGGTTTTTCGACGGGGTTTGTGGTGATTTCATTTGCCAGTACTGTGGGCGCGACGCTGGCTTTTCTCATGGCACGATTCTTGTTAAAAGATTCTTTACAAAAAAAATACGGTCAGCACCTCACAAAAGTCAATGATGGCTTTGCCCGCGAGGGCGCATTTTATTTATTTGCGCTGCGGCTTGTCCCTGCTGTCCCCTTCTTTGTTGTGAATATTTTAATGGGGCTTTTGCCCATTAAAGTCCGAACATTTTATTGGGTGAGTCAGCTTGGCATGTTGCCCGCGACGGCGGTCTATGTCTATGCGGGTACTGAAATCAGCAAAATCAGCTCATTGGCAGACATCGCTTCGCCCTCTTTATTGATTGCTTTAACCTTGCTTGGCTTGTTTCCGATTGTTGCGAAAAAAACCTTGAGCCTCCTAAGGAGCACCCAAAAATGAGTCAATACGATTACAACATCATTGCCATTGGCGGTGGTGCGGCGGGCCTTGTCAGCTCTTACATTGCAGCGACACTGAATGCCAAGGTTGCTTTGATCGAAAAACACAAAATGGGCGGCGATTGCTTGAACACAGGCTGCGTCCCCAGTAAAGCATTGCTGCGCTCTGCAAAAATGTTGTTTGATGCTGGACGCGCCCAAGAGTTTGGTTTTAAAAATGCGACTGTGGATTTTGAGTTCAAAGACGTGATGCAGCGGGTGCAAAACGTCATTAAAGCGATTGAGCCGCACGACTCACGAGAGCGCTACACGCAGCTGGGGGTTGATTGTATTGACGGTGAGGCGCGGATTACTTCGCCGCACAGTGTGCTGGTGAATGGCCAAACATTAACGGCTCGCGCGATTATCGTGGCCACGGGTGCGCGGCCAATGGTGCCGCCGATTCCCGGGTTAGACCAAGTTGGCTACCTCACCAGCGACAATCTTTGGTCTCTGCAAGCACTGCCAAAAAAATTGGTGGTGCTTGGCGGTGGGCCCATCGGCTCTGAGTTGGCGCAGGCGTTTTCGCGATTGGGCTCAGAAGTCACACTTATCGAAATGGCGCCGCAGATTTTAATCCGCGAGGATGATGACGTCATTGCGCAGGTCACGCAAGCATTTGCAGCGGAGGGCATTCGCGTCCTGACCAGCCACAAGGCTCAAGCGGTCAGAGGTCAGGTGCTGGTGTGTGACCATCAAGGTGAAGAGGTAAAGATTGAATTTGATCAAATCATTGTCGCGCTCGGCCGAAAAGCCAATGTCACGGGTTTTGGCTTGGAGGAATTGGGCGTTGAGCTGCGCCCACAAGGCAGCATTGCGGCCAATCCATTTTTACAAACCAACATCCCCAGCATTTATGTGTGCGGCGATGTCACGGGTCCTTACCAGTTCACCCATGTGGCGGCGCATCAGGCGTGGTACGCCTGTGTCAACGCGTTGTTTGCGCCGTTTAAAAAATTCAAGGTGGATGACCGAGTGATTCCATGGGCAACCTTCACCGACCCAGAAGTCGCACGGGTCGGCCTGAATGAAAAAGATGCCACTGAGAAAAACATTCCTTACGAGGTCACCACTTATGGCATAGACGATCTGGATCGTGCGATTGCCGACTCTGAGGCACATGGTTTCGTCAAAGTGTTGACCCAACCTGGCAAAGACAAAATTTTAGGCGTGACCATCGTCGGCGCTCACGCGGGCGATTTGATTGCCGAATACGTGCTGGCGATGAAACATGGTTTGGGCTTGAATAAAATCCTCGGCACCATTCACATTTACCCGACGATGACAGAGGCCAACAAGTACGCAGCAGGCGAATGGAAACGGGCACATGCACCGGCTGTCGCACTCAAACTGTTGAAAAAATTTCACGCATGGAGACGCAAATGAAAAACTTTAAAGCAGCAATGCAAGCACACCACATCGAATTAAAACGCAACGCCGTTCATACCTTGCAGGTCAACATCGGCAAACGCTGCAATCAAGCATGCCATCATTGCCACGTGGAGTCAGGGCCGAATCGCACCGAAAACATGACGCTGGACACCGTCGATCGTCTTTTAGAATTGCTGCGCCATGAGCCGCAGATTCACACCGTCGACATCACAGGCGGTGCACCTGAGCTCAACCCACACTTTCGTTATTTCGTCAGCGAAATCCGTAAAATAAATAAAAACGTGATTGATCGATGCAATTTAACCGTGTTTTTTGAACCGCATCAGGACGACACCCCCGAGTTTCTCGCGGCACATGGTGTGCAGGTGGTGGCATCATTGCCGTGCTATAAAGAAGACAATGTCGATGCCCAACGTGGCAAAGGCGTGTTTGGTAAAAGCATTGCCGCGCTCCAAAAACTCAACAGCTTGGGCTACGGTCAATCGGGCACTGGACTCATTCTCAATCTGGTGTACAACCCCGTCGGCGAGCATTTACCGCCTGAACAAAAATCGCTTGAAGCCGACTACCATGCGCATCTGAAGGATGAATTCGGCATTGAGTTCAACCAATTGTTCACCATCACCAACATGCCCATCAAACGCTACGCACACATGCTTGAGCGCGACGGCAAAATGCATGACTACATGCAACTGCTCTTCGATAATTTTAACCCACAAGCCGCAAAAAACGTCATGTGCACAGAGCTGCTGTCCATCGGTTGGGACGGCCAAATTTATGATTGCGATTTCAATCAAATGCTGGACATCCCACTCAACTGGAAGACCCGCACCATCTGGGATATTGCCAGCTTTAGTCAGGCCGAGACAGAGATTGCCGTGGCCAGCCATTGCTTTGGTTGTACCGCAGGTGCGGGCAGCTCGTGCGGAGGCGCACTGCTATGATGGTCTCCGAAACCACTCTGCGCTTGGGCGTCTTCTTTGGTGTGCTGCTCATTGTGGCATTGGCTGAATACCTGTGGCCAAAGCGCACAGCACATCTGCCCAAAACCAGCCGTTGGTCGAGAAACCTGTCACTGGTCGTGCTGGGCAGTGTGGCGGCACGTCTGCTGATTCCATTCACGGCGGCGAGTGTGGCGGTTTATGCCGAGCAGAACCACATGGGTTTGTTCAATGTATTTCCCATGCCTTTTGCCTTGGCGGTCGTGTTGTCCATCGTGTTGCTCGATTTGTTGATTTACACACAGCACGTTGTCTTTCACCGCATTCCTTGGCTGTGGCGTTTGCACAAAGTACACCACATCGACCAAGACTTTGATGTCACCACAGGTCTGCGTTTTCATCCTGTTGAAATCCTGCTGTCCGCTTTGATTAAATGCGGCGCGGTTTGGCTGCTCGGCGCACCGTTTATCGCTGTCGTGATATTTGAAATCCTTCTCAATGCCACCGCAATGTTCAACCATGGCAATCTGCACCTGCCCGCTAAATTAGACAGGATTCTGCGACGTGTGGTCGTGACGCCAGACATGCACCGCGTGCACCACTCCGTGCTGCCCTCTGAAACCAACAGCAACTACGGTTTTAATTTACCGTGGTGGGATCGGTTGTTTAAAACCTATCAAGCACAGCCAAAACATGGCCACACCGAAATGACGATAGGATTAAATGAGTACCAAGATGCCCGTAAAACAGGGCTTTTGGCACTGCTCGTCATTCCATTTCAAAAAAAATAACCACCCACAAAAAAACCATCAAGCATTCAAAAAAGGAGATGGCCCATGCTGGCAATCATCGGCGGTACAGGAATTTATAAAATCGATGGGTTCGATGTCATCGACGAGTTGACAGTCGAGACGCCATTTGGCGATCCATCTGCGCCCATCGTCGTGGCGAAATACCTCAACAAAGAACTGCTGTTTTTGCCACGCCATGGCACGCAGCATCAACTGTTGCCCCACGAAATCAACTATCGCGCAAATATTTTCGCCCTCAAAAAACTCGGCGCCAAACAGGTTTTGGGCTTCTCCGCCACAGGCAGTTTGCGTGAGGACATTCACCCTGGTGAGTTCGCCATCCCCGTTCAGTATTTTGATTTTATCAAAGGCAATCGCGAGAAAACTTTCTTTGGCGAAGGCGTCGCCGCGCACATCTCCACGGCCGAGCCGACGTGCCCAGATTTAACCCAATGGGTGGCGCGTCAAGCAAAGGAAATGGGCATCACGTTGCACACAGGTAAAACTTACGCCTGCGTGGATGGGCCACGACTGGGCACCAAAGCGGAGAGTCATTTTTTACGCATGGCGGGCTGTGATTTGGTCGGCATGACCAATGTGCCCGAGGTGTTTCTCGCGCGCGAGGCACAGATGAATTATGCGACCATCGGCATGGTGACCGACTACGATTGCTGGATGGAAGACCCGCAACACCACGTCAGCGTCAGCACAGTCATCTCGCGTTATGGCGAATCATTGCAAAAAGCGCAGCAATTGTTGTTGGCGTTGTTGGCCACCGAGTTGCCCCCTATCAATGCAGCATCCAGAGAGTCATTAACAGGTGCCGTGCTCACACCCGAGGCGGCCATCCCTGAGTCCAAGCGTGAGTTGCTCAAGGTTTTAAAGGCATAAAATGACTCTGCTGTCTGTCATTATTCCACTCGCGCCGCATGAGAAAGCATGGCAAAACCTGTTGCCCAGTCTGGCCCAATTGCCCGATGACACAGAGATTTTACTCGTGCACTCGTTCCATGACGCCGCACATGAAGCCGTGGACTTACCCAATCTAAACCTGCGTTGGCTGACCAGTCCCGCAGGCCGAGCCGAGCAGATGAATACTGGGGCACGAGCGGCCACGGGCGCGCATCTGTGGTTTTTGCATGCGGACACTCAGCTCGCTCACGACAGCTGGTCTGCCTTGCTGCAAGCCATGCAGCGCCACCCCGCAGATTTGCTGTATTTTGATTTGATTTTTTTGAACGATGCATCGCGCTTGATGCGCCTCAATGCGTGGGGTGTTTGGTTTCGCTCGCACGTGTTGCATGTGCCCTTTGGCGATCAAGGTTTCTGCATCGCGCGACAGCTCTTTCACACGCTCGGCGGATACCCCGAAGGCTTACCGTATGGCGAGGACCATGTGTTTGTCTGGCGAGCTCGCCAGCACGGCGTGGCCACCACTCCAGTGAACAGCACGCTGTACACCAGCGCACGCAAATACCAACAACATGGTTGGCTCAAAACCACGGTCATGCACCAGTATCTGTGGTTAAAACAAGCATGGCCTGAGTGGCGACTGTTGCGCAAAAAATTCAAAAAAGGAGACTCGGCATGAGCGCCGCGTTGGCTATTTTTGCCAAAACCAAAGGTCTTTCACCCATTAAAACTCGGCTGGCCGCAGACATCGGTACAGATTTGGCCGAGGCTTTCTATGAGCTGAGTGTCGCGGCCACCGCAGAGATGGTGCTGGCAACGCACCAGCAGAGTCATAATACAGTTGAGCCGTACTGGGCTTTGGCTGAAGAAAACGCGCTGGATGCCGCACAATGGCAATGGCTCAATACTTTGTGGACGGGCGATGGCGACTTTGGCCAGCGCTTACACCATGTCTACAGCACACTGCTCACGCGACACGAGCAGGTTGTGCTGATTGGCACAGACAGTCCGCAGCTCGAACCTGAGTGCATCATCAACGCCCTTCAACAACTCAATGAGCAGCCCAACGCTTGCGTGATTGGCCCGTGTGTTGACGGTGGATTTTATTTATTTGCGGCGAATACAGCCATCCCACAATCCGTCTGGACGCAGGTGACCTACAGCTCTGAGTCCACCTTACGTGAGCTTGTGTCAAATTTAAAAAATGTGGGAATGGCCGTTGTTTTATTGGCAAGCGATGGTGATGTCGATACCGTCGATGATTTAAAGCCGCTGATGCAAGCGTTGCAACTCAAGCGCGGACTGCGCCCGCAGCAACAGCGATTGTATGACTGGTTAACAGAGCAGCCTGCTTGTCTCAAGTCTTGATTTTACGACTTTAAACGCCGCTCTCTAAAGAATTTTTGTATCAATGCGCGCGCCTCTTCCATCAGCACACCGCCTTTGACTTGCGTGTGGTGGTTGAGTTGCTCATGCGCAAACACATTGAGCACAGAGTCGGCAACGCCTGTTTTCGGGTCGGTCGTGGCATAGACGACACGGGCAATGCGCGCATGAAACATCGCGCCCGCGCACATTAAGCACGGCTCTAATGTCACGAACATTTCACAGTCAGGCAAACGATAATTTTCCAACTCAGCACCTGCGGCGCGCAGCGCTTGCACTTCGGCGTGCGCGCTGGCGTCGTGGTTCATGATGGATTGGTTGTGGCCTTCGGATATGATTTGGTTGTCCTTGACCAGCACAGCGCCGACCGGCACTTCACCTGCGTCATAGGCTTTTTGAGCGACGGCAAGCGCGGCACGCATAAAAAACTCGTCGCGCTGCGCGTCGTTTTCCCACGCCAGACTCATTTAGACCAGCACCATGTTGTTGCGGTGCATGAGCTCGGCTTCGTTCATGTGACCGAGTATTTGCTTGATTTCGCTGGTGGTGTGCCGCGCGATGCGGGCAGAGTCAAGGTGGCTGTAGTTAATGATGCCTCGCGCGATTTCAACATGCTGCTCATCGACACAGGCAATCACATCGCCGCGTACGAATTGTCCTTCAACGCGCACCACACCAATCGGCAACACGCTTTTACCACCTTCTTTCACGGCTTTAACCGCGCCTGCATCGAGCACGATTTTGCCACGCAGTTGCAGATGATCGGCAATCCATTGTTGACGCGCAGTGAGCAATGGCAAATCCGCATAAAGCTCTGTGCCGATGCGCTCGCCGCTCGCCAATCTCGGCAGCACATTCGCCTCACGGCCACTGGCGATGATGGTGTGCGCGCCGCTTTTAAGGGCGCGCTTGGCGGCGAGGATTTTGGTGAGCATGCCACCTGTGCCGATGGCGCTGCCCGCACCACCCGCCATTTGTTCGAGTGCGACGAGACCTGCGGGTGCGGACTGTATCAATTCTGCGCTCGGGTTTTTACGTGGGTCCGCTGTAAATAATCCTGCTTGATCGGTCAAAATCACCAACGCATCCGCTTCAATCAAGTTCGCCACCAGTGCGCCCAATGTGTCGTTGTCACCGACTTTAATCTCGTCGGTGATGACCGTGTCGTTTTCATTAATCACTGGCACGACACCGAGGCGCAGCAAGGTAAACATCGCCGAGCGAGCGTTGAGATAACGCGTGCGGTCGGCCAAATCAGCGTGCGTGAGCAAAATCTGCGCGCTGATGATGCCATGTCCGGCAAATTTTGACTCATACACTTGCGCCAAGCCCATTTGGCCGACGGCAGCAGCGGCTTGCAGCTCGTCAATATTGGTCGGGCGTTTCGCCCAGCCGAGGCGTTTCACCCCTTCGGCAATCGCACCGCTGGACACCAAAATCACCTCTTTGCCCAATGCGCGCAGCTGTGCGATTTGCGCCGCCCAGCTGGCAATCGCATCGGCATCCACGCCCGAACCCTCATTGGTCACCAAACTGCTGCCGACTTTGATGACCACGCGTCGGGCACCTTGCAGCAATGATGGCTGAGTCAGCCTCGCCACATCATTCCATGCACTCATTCATCGTCCTCATCGATTTCATCGGCCAGCTTACTCGCTTCTTTTTCAAGCAATCGTGCCGCATGACGCGCCGCGCGGGCTTGCTCGCGTTCGATTTCACGCTGGGCCGCTTCTCTATCGGCAATGATTTTGGCCGCGGCATCACGTTGCGCCTGCTCTTCTTTTTGGCGCGCGTCTTCAAGTTTCATCAAGTCCACATAATCTTGAATCGCTTTCATCAACGCGTCACAACCCTCGCGGGTCGCCGCAGAAATTTCAAAGACAGGACCCGCCCAGCCGTAGTCTTTGACAAACTGCGCCACGCGTTCGGCACGGGCCTCGGCATCGAGC
>CALMCK010000140.1 GCA_937862845.1 uncultured Burkholderiaceae bacterium
AAAAAAAATGGCCATGACGTGCGTGGGCCGTATCCTGCGGATACCTTATTTCAGCCGCGTTATTTGGACGATGCCGATGCGGTGCTCGCGATGTACCATGACCAAGGTTTGTCTGTGCTCAAATACGCCAGCTTCGGTCGCGGGGTGAACATCACACTGGGTTTGCCGATGATTCGCACCTCGGTCGACCATGGCACTGCGCTGGATTTAGCAGGAAAAAACGTGGCGGATGAAGGCAGCATGCTCGCTGCGATTGTCGCGGCGCACGAAATGGTGCTCGCATCCAAAAAACACTAACACGCACTCACGCGTCATATACCTCATTGTCGGGCATGACACATCAATCATTTACAACACTAAAAACGGACACCTCATGAGTCAACACATTGCGCGCAAGCGTTTCGGCCAAAACTTCTTGCACGACATCGGCGTCATCAGCGACATCGTCGCTGCGGTTGACCCGTCGGATGACGACTGCCTGATAGAGATTGGCCCAGGTTTGGCTGCGCTCACAGAGCCACTTTTACAAAACATATCACACATGCATGCCGTGGAACTCGATCGTGATTTGGTCACGCGCTTACAACAAAAATTCAACCCTGAAAAACTCACCATCCACAGCACCGATGCGCTTAAATTTGATTTTTTAAGCATTGATGCAACCGATAAAAAACAGCGCAAAGTCGTCGGCAACTTGCCCTATAACATCTCCAGCCCACTGCTGTTTCATCTGGTCACATTCGCACCGCACATTGACGTGCAGGTGTTTATGTTGCAAAAAGAAGTGATAGAACGCATGGTGGCCAAGCCATCGTCTGGTGCTTATGGCCGACTTTCAGTCATGCTGCAATACCGCTATGAAATGACCCATCTGTTTGATGTGCCGCCACATGCATTCACACCCGCACCCAAAGTCACCTCCGCGATTGTGCGCATGACGCCACGCCCCAACGAGGCGCTCACCGCCACGGATGAGGCGCACTTATCGAGGCTCGTCGCGCAAGCGTTTAGCCAACGCAGAAAAATGTTGCGCAATACATTAAACGGTGTGGTGACCCTCGAGCAAATGGAGGCGTGCGGCATCAAGCCGACCGCCCGCGCAGAGGAATTATCAGTGGCACAGTTTGTCGATTTGTCAAATTACTTAATCACGCAGGCCAATGAACGGGCTCAGGCGGAAACCTCTTTATAAAACAGATGCGCACATCATGATAGACAAGCTTCCTCCGTGGGTTGAAATTGGTGGGTTTTTCCTGACCTTTGTCGCCGGCTCGATTAACGTCATCGGTTTGCTTGGTTTTCAGCATCAAGCGATTTCACATCTGACAGGCGTGTCCAGCTTCATCGGTTATGAATTGGCCAGCGGCAATTGGTCGATGGTGCTGCATTTAAACCTGATTGTGTTTAGTTTTGTTTTTGGCGCCGTGCTGGGCAGCTTGATTGTGCGAGATGGTCACTTGTTGCTCGGGCGACGCTATGGGGTGGCTTTGTTGGTAGAGTCTGCGTTGCTGTTTGTCTCGTTGTACGCACTCACGCATGGTTCAACAACAGGGCATTTCTTTGCCGCTGCCGCGTGTGGCTTGCAAAACGCCATGACCACCACCTACAGCGGGGCGATTGTGCGCACGACGCATGTCTCTGGTTTGTTCACCGACATGGGCATTATGATGGGCAACTGGCTGCGAGGAATTCCGATACACGGCCGCAGAATGAAACTGTATTTCATTCTCACCAATGGTTTTATTGTGGGCGGAATTCTCGGCGCTTTTGCGTATAAATGGTGGTCAATACGCGCATTGGCAATGCCCGCAATCATCACGTTGATTTTGGCAATCGCATACGGATTATTGATGTTGCGTCAACGAAAAATATTGGGTCAATGATTCATGTATTTGTCATCCGCCGAGTCAAACCTCATTCTTTGAATCCGCACTGCATTTAGAATCGCCAATAATGCCACGCCAACATCGGCAAATACAGCCTCCCACATGGTGGCCAATCCACCTGCGCCGAGCATTAACACCATAGCTTTAACGGCAAATGCCAAAGCAATGTTTTGCCAAACGATGCGGCGTGTGGCCTTGCCAATCTGAATTGCGGTTGCAATTTTTCTGGGTTGGTCGGTTTGAATAATCACGTCAGCGGTTTCAATCGCAGCATCGCTACCCATGCCACCCATCGCAATACCGACATCGCTTAAAGCAAGTACGGGCGCGTCGTTGATACCGTCGCCGACAAAGGCGACGACTTTGCTGGTGTCTTGCTTAATCCGCTCAACGTGTTCAACTTTATTTTCGGGTAAAAGGTCACCAAACGCACTGTCAATGCCAATGCGCTGCGCCACACTTTGCGTGATGGCGTTTTTATCGCCGCTCAACATCACGGTTTGCGTCACGCCTTCGCGGTGCATGTTTTTAATCGCTTGTGTCGCGTCAGCCTTGACCGCGTCAGCGATGAGGACGTAGCCTGCGTATTGTTGATTGACGGCGAGCACGACGATGGTCTCGACGATACTGTCAATCGTGGGGTCGTATTGGACATTAAATTTATGGAGTAATTTGGTGTTGCCTGCAAGCACTTCCTGCCCATTCACCATGCCTTTTAAGCCGTGCCCTGAAGTTTCCTCTACATTTGTGGCATTAAATACCGAATCTGTCACATCACTTGTATTTTTTTTGCCAACATGTTCAACAATCGCTTTGGCAATCGGGTGATTCGATTGTTGTTCGATCGCGTTGAGTAGGTACAGCAATTGCGCAGGGTTGCCGTCCACGGCGTGAACTACTTGCACCTTAAACACCCCCTCGGTCAATGTGCCAGTTTTGTCCATCACGACAGTATTGACCTTCGCCATCACGTCGAGGAAATTGCCGCCCTTGAATAAAATTCCATTGCGCGATGCCGCGCCAATGCCGCCAAAATAACCAAGCGGAATTGAGATCACCAACGCACATGGACAGGAGATAACGAGAAACACCAGTGCGCGGTACAGCCACTCACTAAAAACATAGTCTTGCACGATGAAATAGGGCAAAACAGTCAAAGCCAGCGCGAGAAAAAACACAATCGGCGTGTAAATTTTAGCAAAACGGCGCATCATCAATTCGGTTTTGGCTTTGCGCGTGGAGGCATTTTGCACCAGCTCAAGAATCCGCGCGAGCGAGCTGTCTGCGAATTTTTTGGTAACCCTTAGTTCAACCACTTTGTCCAAATTCACCATGCCCGCGAGCACCGTATCACCTCGGCTCAATGATTTTGGACGGCTTTCGCCCGTCAACGCCGATGTGTTAAAGCTGCTGCTCGCGTTCAGTATTTCACCGTCGAGCGGTACTTTTTCACCCACTTTGATTTGAATCGTCTCGCCAATGCCCACGGCCTCGGGTGACAAAACTTGGTATGCGCCGTCTCGCAAGACATTTGCGCTGTCAGGACGCACATCGAGCAGAGCTTGAATGTTGCCCTTCGCGCGTTTAACCGCTGCGCCCTGAAACAATTCGCCGACCGCGTAAAACAACATCACCGCCACACCCTCAGGATACTCGCCAATCGCAAACGCCCCTAAAGTCGCCAAGCCCATTAAAGAAAACTCATTGAAGAAGTCTTTATTTTTAACGCCTCCAAACGCTTCTTTCAAAACGCCCCAGCCCACAGGTAGATACGCCAGTGCATACCAGAGGAAGCGTGGCAAGCCTTTAAAACCACCATCGCCATAGATTATATCCAGCACAATACCAGCCAGTAAAAACAGCGCACTCACGCCCGCAGGCACATAGGCATGCCAATCGCCCGCATTGCCATAGCCGTGTCCGCCGTGCCCACCATCTGCCTCGGGGTGCATTGCAGCAGCATTGATTTTTTGGGGTGTGTCGTGATTGCAACAAGAGCCAGCCATGGTTTTCTCCTAGAGGATGTTGTTCAAATAAGTCAAGTTCACATTAAAAACCTTGAAGCCACTATAATGTCAATATATTTTAAACAACAGGCCAAGCCATGCAAATCCGCCAACTCGCCAACGCTCTTAACATCTCCACAGAAAGCATTCGCTACTATGAAAAAGAAGGCTTGCTCACCGCGCCAGCCCGCGCCGACAATGGCTATCGCATCTACCAGCAATCGCATTTAGAGCAGCTCGCGTTCATTAAACACTGCCGCTTGCTCGATATTTCGATGGCGGACACCGGCCGCTTGCTTGCGTTCACATTGAAACCAGAGGCCGACTGTGCGGGAATCAATGTGCTCATAGATGAGCAAATCACGCGTGTGCAACAGCATTTGGCCAGTTTGCAGGCGCTTGAAAAACAACTGAAAAAACTTCGTTGCCAATGCGAAGCGAATGACAGTGTGGCGCACTGCGGTATTTTACAAGAGCTCATTGCCGCCGCCCATGGCAAAATTGATGTGCCATGAGCGCTGCTATGAGGCAGAAACCGTTTTATGATTGATGTGGGTTAAAATTGGGCAGGCTTGCGACATGTGACTGGCGGCGCATTCGCCGACCCAGACAGTGAGGGTTTGCTCGATAAAATCTAAATGAGCGCGGGTTGCGGCAATGTGTATCAAGCGCTCGTTGCACAGCGCACGCGCTTTGCTTTTATCGGTGGGCGTGTCCGTGAGCGCGAGTAAACTGGCAATGTCATCCAAACTAAAAGACAAATGCTGTGCGCTTTTGATGAACTTTATACGCGTGACCAGCTCGGCTGGATAGCGCGTGTGTCCGCTCATTGGTTTGGCTAATTTGGGCAGCAAGCCGCGCTTTTGATAATAACGGATGGTCTCGACATGAACATTGGCCGCGGTGGCGAGCTGGCCGATGGTGAGCTGATTGGTGGGCATGGTGTGTTCCCCTTTGTAAATTAAAATGCTTGACTCCGTAGCTAAGTACGGAGTTTATCATGTGTGAACGAGTGATGCCCACTGGTAAACCGCACAAGCAAATATCGGCGTGGCGATGGCACAGGCACAGATGTCGCCATGAACAGTGCGCACGTGGTTTTGGTGAAAGGTGATTTGCGAGGAATCGCTCAAGCACGCCTGCTCAGTCAACACACGATGAAGAATGTTCGACAAAATTTATTTTTTGCCTTTGTCTATAACTTCATTGGCGTGCCCATTGCGGCAGGGGTTTTATACCCATGGTTTGGTATTTTACTCAGCCCGATGTTGGCCAGTGCCACCATGGCATTGAGCTCTGTGTCCGTGATTGCGAATGCGCTGCGTCTAAAACGAGTGGCTTTATCGAAAATAATTTGACTCCGTAGTGCGATAGGTTGCTGATCGTAATAAAATACGTGGTTACTTTAATGCGTTTATTTAAAACTCAAAACTGACCGCAAAATCTATAAGGAAGTGCCATGAATCGCCGTGATTTTTTACTCAAAAGCCTGTCCGCCAGTGTCGCCTTGACGCTTGTGGGCTGTGGTAAAACACAGACGTCAGGGGAGCACGCCAGCATGCCAGGTATGGCCGATAAGAACGCGGGCGCTCAAGCAACTCAAGCACTTGCCGCAATGGCCGTGTTGCCACAGGGTTTGCCGTTACAGGGCTTGCCATTGCTGGCCAATCAAAGCATGGCTGAGAACACGTTTAAGGCCACGCTCACTGCTGCACCGATGCAGTATGAAATCATCGCGGGTAAGCCGACTGAAGTGTGGGCGTACAACGACAGTCGAACACCGTTGCTCATTGAGTTGGTTGAAGGCATGACGGTCGAAATTGAGCTGGTCAATCAACTCTCGCAACCAACCACTCTGCACTGGCACGGACTGCCTGTGCCGCCCGAGCAAGATGGCGGGCCGATGGAGGCGGTGCCGCCGAATGGCAAGCGCACCTATACGTTCACATTGCCAGATGACTGCGCGGGCACGTATTGGTTTCATCCGCACCCGCACCACGTCACGCATGAGCAGGTGTTTCGTGGACTGGCGGGCGCGCTGATTGTGCGACCACGCACGCCAGATGCTTTGGCTCAGTTGCCCGAAACGCATGTGTTCGTCACCGACCTCAAGCTCAACGCCGATGGCAGCATTGCGCAGAACGATGTCAACGACGACATGAATGGCCGCGAAGGACAATTCCTCCTCGTCAACGGTCAATATCAACCGACGCTTGACTTAAATGAAGCCACGCGACTGCGTGTCTGGAACTGCACCAACGCACGTTTTCTCAATTTGCAATTGCAAAGCAATGCTGCGAGCACAGTAGCGCTCACGCAAATCGGCACCGACGGCGGCTTGCTCACCACTGCTCAAACCCATTCTGAATTACTGCTCGCGCCTGCCGAGCGCGCAGAGCTGTTGCTCAACCCAACATCGAGCCAAGCCACAACGCTCAAACTCAATGCCGCCGCCTACAATCAAGGCAAAATGGGCATGGTGCAAGCCACACCCGCCAGCACGCTGGTTGACTTAACACTTGCGGGCACAGCATTCAAACTGCCTCGTGCACTGCGCAACATCGCGCCACTGGGCGATGCGGTGCATCAGCAGCGTGTCGTGATGAGTGAAACCATGAGCATGGCCAACGGCGTGCACGACATGAAATTCTTCATCAATGACCAACAATTTGACATGAACCGAGTTGACTTCAACAGCGTGCTCGGTGTGGTTGAAGAATGGACGGTGGACAACACCTCTGACATGGACCATCCGTTTCACATTCATGGCGGCCAGTTTCAACCCATTGGGCGCGCGTGGCTAGACGCCACAAAAGGCGCGCCAACGCAATACGCGCCATCGTGGAAAGACGTCATCAATGTGCGCTCGGGTGAATCCATTCGTTTTAAAATGCGACAAATACACAAAGGCGTGCGCATGCTGCACTGTCATATTCTCGAACACGAAGATGCCGGCATGATGGCCAATGTGCACGTGGTGTAGTGGCTTTAGAAACCCATCGACGAATCAGAAAGTAAAAACCATGAGTTCAAATTTACCCCCACGCCTCACCGACCTTCGCTTGCGATTGGGCGGCGTGGCATGCGTGGCGTGCACGGATTTAATCGAGCATGACCTAAAAAACCTCGCAGGCGTTCACAATGTCTCGGCGAGCTACACGCTGCGCCGTGCTTTTTTACAAATTGATGCGACGCAGACATCCGGCGATGCGTTGATAAAGCGCATTGAGAAGCTCGGTTATCACGCCTATCCAGAACAACAATTTGAAGTGTCTGCCAACGAAAAAAAACAGCACAAGCGTGAACTACTGCGTTTGCTCATCGCGTTGTTGTTGTTCATGCAAAGCATGATGTTTATGTATCCGTTTTACACCTCGGGCGAAACGGAGATGACTGCTGGCGAAGTCTCGTTGATGAAATGGGCCAGTCTGGTGTTGATTTTGCCCGTGATGTTGTTTTGTGCGACGCCGATTTTTAAGGGCGCATGGGCAGAGTTGCGCTTGCGCCGATTGGGCATGGACACGCCCGTGGCGTTTGCGATTGTCACCGCGTTTGTGGCCAGTGTTTATTCGACAGTGGCGCAGGTCGGCCATATTTATTTTGACTCCATTAGCATGTTTGTGGCGTTGTTGCTCAGCGCCCGTTACATCCAATACAAAGCGCTCAATCAAGCCGCGATGTATTTGAATGAAGTGCTCACACACACCCAGCGCTTTGCCGAAAAAGTGGCGAGCTATCCGCAGGATAAAACCATTGAGTTGTTGCCCGCACAGGATTTAAAAGTCGGCGATGTGCTCTACATCGGCAGCGGAGAAACCGTGGCTGCTGACGCAGAACTGATAGAAGGCACGACCGCCTGTTCGCAAGCGTTGCTCACGGGCGAATCGCAGCCCGTCACTAAATCTGTCGGCGACACGATGCTCGCAGGCTCGATGAATATCGAACAAGGCGTGTACGCGCGCGTCATCGCCGAGCGCGGTGCGAGCGAGCTCGATGCGATTGAACGACTGGCCGAAAAATCCGCACTGCACAAACCCGCCATGGCAAAAATCGTCGAAGTGACGGCGCGCTATTTCCTCTACGGCTTGCTGATGATTTGCGCGGTGGCCGCGGTGTATTGGTACACCGTCGATGCCAGCCGCGTGGTGCCGGTGGTGGTTGCGATTCTCATCATCACCTGTCCATGCGCGCTCGCACTCGCTGTGCCGACGGTGCTCACCGCCGCAACCAGTGCATTGGCACGGCGACATGTGCTGGTGGTGCAGCCCGAGGCCCTAGAAAAACTCGCCAAAGTGAGCTGCTATGCATTCGATAAAACCGGCACGCTGACCGAAGACGTGCAAACCTTAGAGCGCACCATGCTCACCGATGCCGCCACGGCAGATGGTTGGAACGAACACGAGGCACTGCAAATCGCCGCGACGTTGGAAAACGCCTCGCGTCACCCGATTGCATTGGCGCTGCGCAAATCATTGCAGGCGGTCGGTTTGCCTGAGCGCATGGATGAGTTGAGTGAATTGAACCTGACCGTTGGCCAAGGTGTCATCGGTGTGATCAATGGACACAGATACCGCATCGGCAAACCCACGTTCGCCAGCGCGCAGGATTTAGAGCTGCCCGAATCGCGTGGCAAAAGCGTGGCGTTATTGGCCTTGGACGATGGCACGCCGATTGCTTGGTTTTTATTGTCCGACCAAGTTCGCCCGCATGCGCAAGCACTG
>CALMCK010000141.1 GCA_937862845.1 uncultured Burkholderiaceae bacterium
CACAAACGCAAGAGCGGCGAGAGCAACTCAATACCCAAATCAAAACCGCGCTGGCTTATCCTTTGTTTGTCATTGTGGTGGCGCTGTTGATTTGGGTGGGTTTGTTGATTGGCGTGGTGCCTGTGTTTGAAGGGATTTATAAAAACAGTGGCAAATCTTTGCCTTGGTTGACCCAAGTTTTGATTGACTCATCGCGCTTCATCCGCACGCAGTGGGCGTGGCTGTTTGTCGGCGCTGCTGTGCTGTTGTTGTTTTTTCGCCCGGCGCGCAGCGTTCGTTGGCAGTATTTCAAGGACGCAGTTAAGCTCAAGCTGCCTGTGTTTGGCGATTTGATGCGCACCGCTTGGCATGCGCAGTTTGCCCGCACACTGGCTTTGTTATACGGCGCGGGCGTGCCTTTGCATGAGGCGCTGAGTGTGTCGGCGCGCACAGTGCCGAGTTTGGCGATGCGCGATGCGATTGCGGCGGGCACACAGGATGTGTTGCAAGGACACAGCTTGTCGCTGTCGATGTCGCAGCACGCGATTTTTGAAAGCAATCTGATTCAACGCATTCAAATCGGTGAGGAGTCAGGCACGTTGACCACGATGTTGAGCCAACATGCCGAGCACAATGAGTTTTTGGTGGAACAAACCATTAAGCGTTTGTCTTCTCTGATTGAGCCTTTGCTCGTGCTGTTCATCGGCGTGATTGTTGCCGTGATGGTGATTGCTTTGTATTGGCCGATTTTAAACCTGGGCGCGGCGCTTCGTTAAATATGACAGGCCTTTATTTATTTTTCGCGCTGGTGCTCGCCGCTGTTTTCGGCAGCTTTGGCAATGTGTTGATACACCGTTTGCCTCGCATGATTTTGGGGGATGCTGCGCCCGATGTCAGCACCGCGCCACACACGTTCAACCTAAACCACCCCGCTTCGCATTGCCCACATTGCTTGGTGCCGCTGCGTTGGTGGCACAACATCCCGCTTTTGAGTTTTTTATTTTTGCGCGGTCAATGCGCTCATTGTCATGCGTCGATTGCGTGGCGTTATTTCGTGGTTGAGGCGGGTTGCGTGGCGATGGCGTGGCTGTGTGTTCATCAGTTTGGCATGACGGCCAATGCGTTGGCTTATTTTGTTTTTTTATACGCGCTGTGGATTTTGAGTTGGATTGACGGCTTGCATTATTTGCTGCCCGATGTTATCACGCTGCCTTTGATTGTGGCGGGCATGTTGTTCCAATTCACGTTGGGCCACATTCCTTGGACGCAGGCATTGATGGCGGCGGCGCTGGCCTATGCTTTGCTGCGTTTGGTGTACCACGTGCATTTTGCATTGACGCGCCGCGAGGGTTTGGGCTTTGGCGACATGAAGCTGTTTGCCGCCATCGGCGCATGGCTGGGTTTGTTGGCTTTGCCTCAAGTGTTGTTGTTGGCCTGTTTGCTGGCGTTGGTTTGGTTGCTGATGGCGCGCCTGTTTCAGAACCGATCACCTTTGATTCCGTTGGGCCCTTTTTTAAGTGTGGCAGCGATGATTGAGTTGCATTGTCCGCAGCTTTTGTTGAAATGGTTAGGACTGTGATGGACACACCCCACATCATTCATGCGCATGCCCGCGCCACTCGCAGTGCCGATTTGCCCAATGAGGTGTTTCACATCGGCGTGACAGGCGGCATGGGCAGCGGCAAATCAACACTCGCCCGACGACTCCAAGAACTCGGTGCGCCTGTGATTGATTTAGATGCCATCGCGCATGAGGTGTGCGCGGCGGGCGGCGCGGCCATCGCGGCATTGGTCTGCGCGTTTGGTCCAGACATATTGACCGATGATGGTGCGCTCAATCGCGCCCACATGCGCTCATTAGTATTCAAAAATCCGCAGACCAAGCAGACGCTGGAACAAATCCTACACCCCATCATCCGTCAGGTCGCGATTCAGCGCTCGCATGATGCAGCATTGACCGAGCCTTTGTTCATCGTCTATGACATTCCTTTATTGGCCGAGAGCCCTGAGTGGCAAAACATGCTCGACTGGATAGTCGTCGTTGACTGCACGCGCGAGACACAAATCCGCCGCATCCAGAACCGCAATCCACAGCTCAGTTTGGCCACCATCGAGGCCATACTCAACCAACAAGCGAGTCGAGAACAGCGCACAGCCATCGCGGACGTCATCGTCGATAACGACACCGATGTGGCGATTCATCAAGAGAACCCACCGAATCGCTTGCATCTCGATACACAAGCCCATATAATTGTGAGGTTTATCGAGAAATGGTGAGTAATGTCCCCTATTTTGGACAACACCGCCACAATTGACCCACACAATAAAAGCCCCCATGAGCGCAGAGACCGCCGACATCCGCAACAGCACTTTATTTGAATTCCCCTTAAACGAGCGGTTTCGTACATACTTGCGCCTTGAGGCATTGCATCAACGTTGGACACACTGCCTGGCTCAGCTCGACGCGCACGACCACCACAGCGCCCTCATGACGTTTTTTGAAATCAACGATTTTGCTTTTCGCTACGATTTAAAAGGCGATTTGTTGATGGAAATCAACCGCTACAAAGTCACACTCAATCAACTGCGTCACCTGCCCGACGTCTCTGAGCAACGCCTCACGCAGACCCTCATGCACCTGACCGACGCCCAAAAGCAAATCGAGCAATCACCCAAATTCGGCAGCACACTGTCTGACAATGACTGGCTGCTCAATGTCAAAACACGCATCGTCGTCCCCGGCGGCATTTGCTCATCGGACATCCCTTTTTACTTTCAATGGTTGCAGCAGCCCTCAGAGCTCCGCCGAGAGGATTTGCAATCATGGTTTTTGCCTTTAACACCTTTGTTTGAAGCTTTGCGCTTGGTACTCATGATAGTGCGCGACTCACGCAAACACAAAAACGCGGTCACCGACAACAAATCCTTTCAGCAAGCGCTCAATGGCACCCGTTTTGATTTATTGCAAATCGAGCTGCCACACGCATCGCCGTACCTCCCCGACATCAGCGCCAACAAACACGTGATTTGGCTCCGATTTACCCTGCCCGCCTACCGCAGCCAGCCCCAGCATTTGCGGCTTGATCCCACTCAGCCAGAAATCCATTTCGGCCTGAACCTGTGCGGAATGAACTGATTCAACCATGTCCCTTGTCTCCTGCCCCACCTGCGACACTCGCCACGAGTACGACACACGCTCCGCCCACCGCCCTTTTTGCTCCGAGCGCTGCAAGCTCATCGACTTGGGCGCATGGTCACAAGAGTCGTATAAAATCCCCGTCCAACCCTCTCAAGAATTGCCCGCAGACGAAATCGACTGAGCATCAAATACCGCCATTACACCTGACTTTCCCACATTGCCCCCACCATTAAGCCCAAGCAAAAGCCGCTTCGCGCTTGATTGAGATTAAAATTCTCCTTTGCCCCTTGAATTATCCAGCGAACACCCCCATAATTAGCAGTCTATGGACGTGAGTGCCAAATCCGATTGAGTTTGGCAAAAGCATTGATTGCGCACGAATCCAAATATTTGATTTTATTGTCTTTTAACCAAAACACCCTAAAGGAGTTACCCATGAACATTCGTCCATTGCATGACCGCGTGATTGTCAAACGTGTAGACGCAGAGCGCACAACTGCCTCTGGCATCGTCATCCCTGAAAGCGCCGCAGAAAAACCAGACCAAGGCGAAATCATCGCCGTCGGCCCAGGCAAGCGCAACGATCAAGGCGTACAACAAGCGCTCGACGTCAAAGTCGGCGACCGCGTATTGTTTGGTAAATACGCAGGCCAAAGCGTCAAAGTAGACGGCGACGAAGTCCTCGTCATGCGCGAAGAAGACATCATGGGCGTGGTTCAAGCCTAATCGACTCAGTTAAATACATTTAAAGGAAATATCAAAATGCCAGCAAAACAAGTACTCTTCGGCGACATCGCCCGCGCAAAAATGGTTGAAGGCGTCAACGTCTTAGCCGACGCAGTGAAAGTCACCCTCGGCCCTAAAGGCCGCAACGTCGTCCTCGAGCGCAGCTTCGGCGCGCCGACCGTGACCAAAGATGGCGTGTCTGTCGCCAAAGAAGTCGAACTCAAAGACAAATTCCAAAACATGGGCGCGCAAATGGTCAAAGAAGTCGCATCGCGCACTTCTGACAACGCAGGCGACGGCACCACCACCGCCACCGTTTTGGCCCAATCTGTCGTGCGCGAAGGCATGAAATTCGTCGCCGCAGGCATGAACCCAATGGATTTGAAACGCGGCATCGACAAAGCCACTGTCGCCGCCATCGAAGAGCTCAAAAAACTCTCACAACCCACCAAATCAAACAAAGAAATCGCCCAAGTCGGCACGATTTCAGCCAACTCTGACGAATCCATCGGCAC
>CALMCK010000142.1 GCA_937862845.1 uncultured Burkholderiaceae bacterium
TCAAGGCGCAAGAAATGTCGTGGAACACGACTTCGCGGTATTCTGGGTGAATGCTAGGTTTCATGATTTTATCCTTGAGGTTAAATGGCAGCCAATTGAGCCGTCGACATTCCAATAAGTCAACTGATAACCCAATCACACGCCAAAATAAAAAGCCGCTTATTATCACACAAGCACCGCCGTTTCGCAACGATTATGTGTGCAAACTCAAGCAAATGCACAGAAGTGTTGTCAAGCGGTACAATCGGGGTTTGCTAAAATTCAAATACACCGATGACACAACCAGAGCCCATAGCCGCCCCCGTCAAAAATTACATGACCCCAG
Organism: uncultured Burkholderiaceae bacterium; assembly: GCA_937862845.1. Taxonomy (GTDB): domain Bacteria; phylum Pseudomonadota; class Gammaproteobacteria; order Burkholderiales; family Burkholderiaceae; genus Hydromonas. Next base: position 326 of record CALMCK010000142.1, read on the forward strand.
CAGGATTTGCTCGCTTAAAAGCAGAGCTGACAGCGCTGGTCGAAATCGAGCGTCCAGAAATCACCCAAATCGTCTCTTGGGCCGCTAAAAACGGTGACCGATCAGAGAATGGCGACTATCTGTATGTCAAAAAACGGCTGCGCGAAATAGACCGCCGCATTCGTTTTTTAATCAAAGCCTTGGAGAATGCTGCCGTGATTGACCCCGCATTACAAACTCATGGCGAGCAGATATTTTTTGGTGCGACCGTGAGTTACTGGCGCGAAATTGACGAAACCGAACACACCATCAGCATTGTCGGGCGTGACGAAGTGAACACCGAGCGCGGCTGGGTCAGTTGGAACAGCCCGATAGCCAAAGCCATGCTCAAAGCGTGGGTAGGCGACGAAATACGGGTGCATGTGCCATCGGGAGTGGAGGTGGTCGAAATCACGGAAGTGCAGTACATTGCCTTGCACGATGAGACGGATGTCACGTAAAGTGTTGAAAAACTCGATGGGTGTTGTTGTCAGGTGAATTTTGAAGTTTTTCCTTTACATGTGGGGTGAAACCATTTGATTTTTATGAGTTTTTATCGTACCATGCAGTCAAATAGGGCGATTTTCAAATTGTGTAAACAAAGTTCCATCATGAAAAAGCCCCATATTTTTGCACCAAAAAAATTATTGATGGATTTGTGAGATAATTATCGTTTTGGATGAATCGTCTAAACAGCGGTCATTTCATGAATTTTTAAGAGTCAAGGAACACCTTGAGTCCACACCCACCCAAGATGGAGTGATTATGAAACACTTACTCAAATTAAGCCTCGTGTCGGTACTGGCATTGAGCCTCGCCCTGCCAGTCTCTGCGAAAACAGCGACCAAAGTTGCAGTGAAAGCACCAGTGGCAAAAACCACCGCGAAAAAAACAATTAAAGTGGTTAAGGTCGCGCCGAAAAAAACGGCGACAGTGGCTAAGGCAACAGCAAAGAAAACAGTTAAAGTCGCTAAAGCAGCACCTAAAAAAACCGTTCAAGTGGCCAAAGCAAAAGCGCCCGTCGTGCGCACAGTGTCATATGGCCGTCAATATGGCTTGGACAGTGTCTATGATCCTTTGAGTTTACATGCCAGCTCGGCCGTGGTTGTCGATCAAAACAGCTGGACGACTGTGTATGAAAAAAATGCACGCACGAAGTTACCGATTGCCTCGATCACCAAGCTCATGACCGCCATGGTGACTTTGGATGCGGGTCTGGATTTGAATGAAACCATTGTCATTGACGATGAGGACGCGGCGCACTATCGCTCATCTCGTTTGCCTGTCGGTACAAACTTAACCCGTCACGATGTTTTATTGTTGGCGTTGATGTCATCTGAAAATCGTGCCGCCTATGCGCTTGGCCGCACCTATCCAGGCGGTATCTACGCGTTCGTGCAAGCGATGAATGCAAAAGCCGCCATGCTCAACATGGACGCAACTTTTGTTGACCCAAGTGGTTTGTCATCATCGAATCAAGCCACCGCGATGGATTTGGCTAAAATGGTCAACGCCGCCTCACAATACCGTACGATTCGCCAGCTCTCCACCGCAGAGTCGGCCACTGTGTACACAGCGTCGGGACGCCAATTGGTTTACCACAACAGCGACCGTTTGATTTCTCGCAACATGGGCTGGAAAATCGGCATGCAGAAAACAGGCACTTTACGTGCGGCAGGTAAATGCGTGGTGATTCAAGCCGTGATTAACGGTTCACCTAAAATCATTGTTCTGTTGGATTCAAGAGATGCCAATACACGCATTACCGACGCAGTTGCCATTAAAGACTGGCTCGAAGCAGGTGGCGCAGGTACGATTTCAAGTTTACGCATTATCAGCAGCGATGGTTGATGCGCTTAAGCCCGATGAAAAGCCTTCGTGATTTGCGAAGGCTTTTTTCATTCTGTCATAAATAAAATACAGCAAAAAATATGAAGACCGAGTTAAACAAACTAAAACAAGCTCAAACTCAAACAGCAAAAAAAGAGCCAACAAAAGCGCAGACACCTCATCCATCGCGCGCCGCAAAGTCGCGCCCGCCGTCGCCATCCCAGCGAGATGCTGGCAATACTCGCCCCATCAAAAAACGCGCGCCCATCGATCCAGTGCAAGCGGAGAAATTTCGTGCCGCGATTGAATTTCCAGAGGCTTTGCCAGTCAGTGCCGAGCGAGAAAAAATTTGCGCGCTCATCAGCGAGCATCAGGTGTTGATTGTCTGTGGTGAGACGGGCTCAGGCAAAACCACTCAGTTGCCGAAAATGTGTTTGTCGCTCGCACGCGGTATTGGCGCGGGCGGGTCTGGGTTGATCGGGCACACGCAACCACGGCGTTTGGCTGCGACCAGTACAGCGAAACGCATTGCCGAGGAACTTCACTCAAATCTGGGTGATGTGGTGGGTTATAAAATCCGTTTTCAAGATCGACTGCACGAGGGCGCATCGATTAAACTGATGACCGACGGCATACTGCTGGCCGAAACGCAAACAGACCCCCTGCTTAAACAGTACGACACGATTATTATTGACGAGGCACATGAGCGCAGTTTAAACATTGATTTTTTGATGGGCTACATCAAAGAGATTTTGCCCAAGCGTCCCGACTTAAAGCTCATCATCACTTCCGCAACCATCGATGCAGAGCGATTTTCCGAGCACTTTGCCAACGAACGCGGCAATGCACCGATTGTCAATGTCAGCGGTCGAACCTATCCAGTTGAGCTGCGCTATCGACCGATACAACGTGACGAAAACGACAAAGAGCGTGATTTGTATGACGGTATTGTCGATGCTGTCGATGAGCTGGCGCGGGAGGGCTCTGGCGATGTTTTGGTGTTTTTACCAGGTGAGCGAGAGATTCGCGAAGCGGCCGAAGCATTGCGCAAACACCATCCGCCGCATGTCGAAATTTTGCCTTTGTTCGCACGACTCACGGCCACGGATCAAGAAAAAATATTCAAACCGTCCAACGCACGGCGCATCGTGCTCGCGACCAATGTCGCGGAGACCTCACTGACTGTGCCTGGTATACGCTATGTGGTGGACAGTGGTTTGGCGCGGGTGAAGCGCTATTCATACCGTCAAAAAGTTGAACAACTGCAAATCGAAGCCATCGCCAAAGCCGCCGCCAATCAGCGCTCAGGCCGCTGTGGTCGTGTCGCGGCGGGCGTGTGCATTCGTTTGTACGACGAAGCAGATTTTGTGGCGCGACCTGATTTCACTGACCCAGAGATTTTGCGTTCATCGTTGGCCAGTGTGATTTTGCGCATGAAGGCTCTTGGTTTGACGACGATTGAAGAGTTCCCATTTGTGCAAGCGCCGCTCAATCGAGCGATTGTCGATGGCTATCATTTGTTGCAAGAGTTGGGGGCGCTGGATGATCAAAATCAGCTCACAGACACTGGGCGCAGCATTGCAAAACTACCCATTGACCCGAAGGTTGCGCGCATGTTGCTCGCCGCACGTGATGAGGGTTCTCTGCGTGAAATGCTGATTATCGCCAGCGCGCTGTCGATACAGGACGTGCGTGATCGGCCTGCCGATGTGCGTCAGCAAGCAGATGCGGCGCATGTGAAATTTAACGATCCTGCCTCTGAGTTTAAAACCTATCTTAAAATTTGGGCGTGGTTTGATGATGCGCTCACACACAAAAAATCCCATCGACAGCTGCATGATAAGTGCCGAGAAAACTTTCTTTCACCGCTGCGTTTGCGCGAGTGGCGTGACGTGCACACACAATTGTCCAGCATGATTAAAGACATGCGTTGGCGCATCAACGATGTTGAGCCCACCCATGAGCAATTGCATTGCTCTTTGTTGGCGGGTTTATTGGGCAATGTTGGTTTTAAAAACGACAAAGTCAATGAAGCTGACAAAAACAAAACAGGCCAGCGGCAACAATATTATTTGGGTGCGCGTGGCATACAGTTTTATCTCTGGCCCGGTTCGAGTTTGTCTAAAAAAAATGCGCAATGGGTGATGGCGGCTGAGCTGGTTGAAACCACACGATTGTTCGCCCGAGGCCTGGCAAAAATCGAGACAAAATGGTTGGAAAAAGTCGGTGCGCATCTGCTCAAAAAATCATACAGTGAGCCGCGCTGGCGCAAGCGCGCAGGACAGGTGCAGGCAGACGAGCGCGCGACCTTGTATGGCTTGGTGGTTTACAGTGGCCGGCCCGTGAGCTATGCGCGGATTGACGCGGCGCACGCGCGTGAGGTGTTCATCCGTGAAGGTGTGGCGACGCATGATTTGGAGGGGCGCTTTCCATTCATCACGCACAATCGCCAGCTCATCGCACAGATCGAAAACATCGAACACAAATCACGTCGTCAGGATGTGCTGGTTGATGATGAGTTGATTGTCGCGTTTTATGATTCAGTGATTCCTGCGGACATCAGTGACACGCGCCAATTGCAAAAATGGCACGACGAGGTCACACGCACCAATGCGAAAATTTTATACCTGTCCCGCGACGAGCTCATGCGCCACGAAGCGGCGGGTGTGACCACCGATGTGTTTCCAAAAGTCATGGCCATCGGCGGAGTCGACTGCTCACTCACTTATCATTTTGAACCAAACTCACCGCGCGATGGTGTGACGCTCACAGTGCCGATTGCGCTGCTCAATCAAATCGCCATCCATCAATGCGACTGGCTGGTCGCGGGCATGGTGAAGCCGAAGGCGCAGGCATTGCTCAAATCATTGCCACAAAAATTGCGTCGGCATTGCGTGCCTCTGCCTGACTATGTGGACGAATTCATTGAGTGGGCGAATCAGGAAGACAAGTCGAGCGAGAAGTCGGTGCTCGATGCTTTGATTGAATTTTATCGTTTGAAAACCCAGCAGTTGATTAAAGCCACTGATTTTAAAATGGAGACGCTGCCCGCACACGCATTCATGAATTTTAAGCTTGTCGATGAGTACGGACGTCAACTTGAAATGAGTCGCAACTTACCGATGCTGCGCACGCATTTCGGTGGTCAAGCGCGCAGCTCTTTTCAAGATGTCGCGTCACAACAAAATCAAAATAGCCAAACCGATATGGCGCGTCCCGTCACTGAATGGGATTTTGGCGTGTTGCCCGAACTCATGGAATTGCAAAAAGGCAATAAAAAAATGTTTGGCTACCCTGCGTTACAAGCAGGGCAAACGCAGTGTGAGCTGTCAGTTTGGGATGAGGAGTCGGTCGCGCAGTCTGTGCATTTGCAAGGTGTGCTGGCATTGGCGCGCTTACAGCTTAAAGACACGATGAAGCATTTGGAGAAAAACATACCAGATGCGGTGAGCATGGGCATGCTCTACACAGGATTGACCAGCGACAGCTTGGAGGCACTTAAGTCTGACATCGTGCAAATCGCTTTGCAGCGTGCGTGCGGCATCGACGAGCGTCAGTGCCCTCGTGATGCAGAGGCTTTTGGTGCGATGCTCACTCAAGCGAAAACGCGACTTGGTTTGATTGTTCAAGAAGTGTCACGGTTGGTGCACAGTATTTTGGTTGAGTGGCAAGCCGCGTCTAAAAAGCTCACGTCGATTAAATCGCAGCCCCAAACGCACGCAGACATTGTCGCGCAAATTGAAAAGCTGGTGCCCAAGAGATTTTTATTGCACACACCTTACACACAGCTCGCACATTTCCCACGTTACTTTAAAGCGATGGTCATGCGCATGGACAAACTGCGCAACGATGCCGCACGCGACGCCCAGATGATGCGTGACATGCAGCCATTGTTACAAAACTGGCAACGCGCCATGAATGAAAGAGCGGGCGCGATTGATGAGGGGTTAACGCAATTTCGCTGGCTGGTTGAGGAACTTAGGGTGGGCCTGTTTGCACAGGAGTTGCGCACGCCCATGCCTGTCTCGGTCAAGCGGCTGAACAAGGTTTGGGACAGTTTGCAGCGTTAACGCTGCTGTTGATACAGTCGATGTAATGATTTGACTGACATTTTTAGAGTGTGTTTATGATGAATTCTATACTTTCATGGTTTGGCGTTGTGGCTGATAACGATGCCGATCGCGAGGCGGCGAGGGCCGCGTTTCGTGATGGTGTCCAGACCATCACGCCGACTTTTTCTGCGACGATTATATGGGCGATGGTGACGGCGGTCGCTATGATTGCGGCGGGCTTGTCGCCGTTTTATGTGCTGTTGATTAACATGATTGTGTATGCTGCATCGGCGCAGCTGACAGTGCTTCTCATGCTGATGACTCAAGCGCCTGTGTTTGTGATTTGGTTGGCAGCGGCGGCGGTGAATCTGCGTTTTGTGATTTTCAGTGCGGGCTTTCGACCGTATTTTCGACATCTGCCATTGCGTCAGCGCTTGCTGTATGGTTTTTTAAATGGCGATATTAACTCAATGTTGTTTAACTATCGTTACCGCGACAGCGTTCCTGCCCCTGCGAGTTTTGAGCAGCGTGGATTTTTCTTGGGCTTGGCATTGCCGAATTATTGTGCTTGGCTTTTGGGTTGCGTCATCGGTACGGTATTTGCCAGCTTCATTCCTGTGGCATGGGGCTTGCAGTTGGCGGGGGTTTTGACTTTGTTGGTGCTGATTTTAAAATCGGTCGATCACTGGGCAGGTGTGGCGGCGTGTGTGATGGCCGCGTTGACGGCAGTGTTGTTACACGGCTTGCCAAATAAACTTTGGATTGCGGTTGCGATTCTGGTCGCGGTGGTGGTGGCTGTGGCCGTTGAGTCGATTTGGCCCAATGCATGGCTCAGTGCGTCAAGCCGTCGTTTGCAGGCATTGAAGAAGGAGGTGTCATCATGAGCTGGGAAAACCATTTGTGGTTGTGGATAGCGATTTTGGGTCTGTCGGTGGTGACGGTGGTCACGCGCTCATTTTTTTTGCTGACGCCGGCGAGTTTTGAGTTCTCACCTTTGGTACAACGGGCGTTGCGTTTTGCGCCTGCTGCGGCGATTGCGGCGGTGATTGCGCCAGATATTTTAATGCATCAAGAGGTGATTGATGTCACTTGGCACAACCGCGCATTGATTGCGAGCGTCATCGCAGGCGGCGCATTTGTTTGGCGGCAGAGCTTGGTGCTGACGATTGTGGTGGGCATGCTGGTTTTTACGGCGCTGCGTTTATTGGAAATCGGCGGGTGATGTTTTAATGCGCAGATGCACAGCCTGGGCAAATGGTCTGATGTCAAACGATAAACTGGTGCTATTCACCGACCAATTTTTCAATTAGAGTGTGTGTATCGTATATTTTTTAGGGGTTTGAGATGTCGATTAATTTAGACAATCTGTGGATGCCGTTCACGGCGAATAAACAATTTAAAGCATCGCCGCGTTTGTTTGTGTCGGCCAAAGACATGCATTACACGACCGATGATGGCCGCCAAGTGCTCGATGGCACGGCGGGTTTGTGGTGTGTTAATGCGGGGCATGGCCGTGCGCCGATTGTCTCTGCGATTTGCGAAATGGCGCAGACGCTGGACTATGCGCCGATGTTTCAGATGGGCCACCCAAAGGTATTTGAAGCGGCGTCTAAGCTGGCAGCGATTACTCCTGAAGGCATGGACAAAGTGTTTTTCACGAACTCAGGTTCGGAAGCGGTCGATTCGGCTTTAAAAATGGTTTTAACCTATCATCGCGCAAAAGGCGAAGGTCAGCGCACCAAGTTTATCGGCCGTGAGCGTGGCTATCATGGTGTGGGTTTTGGTGGCATTTCGGTCGGCGGCATCGGCGGCAACCGCAAGCATTTTTCTGCGAACTTAATGCCCGGTGTCGATCACTTGCCGCACACATTGAGCTATGAGCATGCGGCATTCAGCCGTGGCGAGCCAGAGTGGGGTGCGCATTTGGCGGATAATTTAGAAAACCTCATTGCTTTGCACGATGCCTCGACGATTGCGGGCGTGATTGTCGAGCCGCTTGCTGGTTCGACGGGTGTGCTGATTCCGCCGAAGGGGTATCTCAAACGCTTGCGCGAGTTGTGTGACAAGCACGGCTTGTTGTTGATTTTTGATGAGGTGATTACTGGGTTCGGTCGACTCGGTACACCATTTGCCGCCCAGTATTTTGACGTCACGCCTGACTTGATGACTCTGGCCAAAGGCCTGAACAACGCGGCTGTGCCGATGGGTGCTGTGGTGTGCAAAAATGAAATCTATGACACTGTGGTCAATGCGGTGCCTGCCAACGCGATTGAGTTCTTCCACGGCTACACCTACTCGGGGCATCCGCTCGCTGCCGCTGCGGCGTGTGCGACGCTGGACGTGTATCGTGATGAGCAATTATTCGAACGTGCCGCGAGCTTATCTGCACACTTTGAAAATGAAATCCACAAACTCAAAGACGCACCGCATGTCAAAGACATCCGCAACCTCGGTCTGGTCGGCGGCGTCGAACTCAACCCACGTGACGGTGCCATCGGCGCACGCGCGTACGAAGCGTTTTTGCATTGCTTTTACGAGAGCGGCGTGATGGTGCGCTACACGGGTGACATTCTCGCATTCTCGCCGCCGTTGATTGTCAGCGAAGCGCAGATCACTGAGATTTTTGCAGCGGTGGGCAAAGCGTTACGGGCAGTGGCTTGATTTGAAAAATTGAATAAATCGAGACATAACCGAGCATCATCTGGGGGTACACAATCCGCTCGTCGTTAGACGGGCGGATTTTTTATTCTTATACGAATTGAAACTGAAAAAAGGAAGCATCATGAATCCATGGTTTTTACTCTCATTGACCATCGTCAGCGAAGTGGTCGGCATTTATTGTCAAAAATTATCCAATGGTTATGAGCGCATCACACCGACCATTATCATGGCGGCTTGCTATTTATTTGCAGCGTGGGGCGTTGGCATCGTCATGAAGCATTTGGACATGGGCATCACCTATGCGATTTGGGCGGGTGCGGGCACGGCCTTGGCGGCCATTATGGGCGTGTTTTTTTTCAGCGAATCATTTGGTGCGATGAAAATCGCTGGCGTGGTTTTGATTGTCGTTGGTGTGGTGTTGTTAAATGGCGCAGCGAAGATAGGCTGAGCCAAAATGGTGTGGTCCAAACCATAAAAGTGTCCCTGTAAATCAAACCACTTTTCGGGTAAAGTGGTGTTTGATTTGAAGAGATTGAAAATGATAAACACCTCATAAATGCGCTTGCAGCGCTCGTGTTTTTACCGTTTGTATTTTATTGAACCGAAAGGCAATTCATGAACACCATTCACAATTGGATTAACAATCAGTCCGCCACCAGCGCATCGACGCGGCGCAACGAAGTGACCAACCCCGCCACAGGCGAGGTGGTGCGCGAGGTAGTGCTGTCGTCACACGATGATGTGAACACTGCTGTGGCAGCGGCGCAGGCGGCATTCCCCGCGTGGCGTGACACGCCACCACTGCGACGTGCGCGCATCATGACGAAGTTCCGTGAACTGCTTGAAATCAATCGCGACAAACTCGCGGCGCTGATTACCGAGGAGCATGGCAAAACTTTCGACGATGCGCAAGGATCTGTGACGCGCGGGATTGAAGTCGTTGAGTTTTCTCAAGGCATCGCGCACATGCTCAAAGGTGAGATTGCCGAGAATGTCGGCACGGGCGTGGATTCGCACTCGCTGCACCAGCCACTCGGCGTCTGCGCGGGCATCACGCCATTTAACTTTCCTGCGATGGTGCCGCTGTGGATGTTTCCGATGGCGATTGCCTGCGGCAATACCTTTGTTTTAAAGCCTTCCGAAAAAGTCCCATCGTGCTCGATGCTGCTGGTTCAGTTGGCCAAAGAAGCAGGCCTGCCCGACGGCGTGCTCAATATTGTCAATGGCGACAAAGAAGTGGTCGATGCGTTATTGACACATGATGATGTTAAAGCCATTTCATTCGTTGGCTCGACACCGATTGCGCGCTATATTTATGAAACCGCTGCACAACACGGCAAGCGCGTGCAAGCACTCGGTGGCGCGAAAAACCATGGCGTTGTCATGCCCGATTGCGATTTGGACTTCACCGTCAATGGTTTAATGGGCGCGGCTTACGGCTCGGCGGGTGAACGCTGCATGGCGATTTCGGTTGCCGTTGCCGTCGGCGATGTCGCCGATGCGCTCGTGGCGAAACTCAAAGAAAAAGTGGACGCACTTAAAATCAACAACGGCATGGTCACCGGCACAGAAATGGGCCCCGTCGTCTCGGCACTGCACCGTGACAAAGTCATCGGCTACATTGATTCAGGTGTCAAAGAAGGCGCAACCCTCGTCGCAGATGGGCGTGGCACAACGGTCGCGGGACACGAGGCGGGGTTCTTCGTCGGCGGTACATTGTTTGACCATGTCACACCCGACATGACGATTTATAAAGAAGAAATTTTTGGCCCCGTCCTGTGCGTCGTGCGCGTCGACACACTCGAGGACGCGATTGCATTGATTAACCGCAACATGTACGCCAACGGCACCGCCGTATTCACCAGCAACGGCGCGGTTGCACGACGTTTTGAAAACGCCATTGAAGTTGGCATGGTCGGCATCAATGTACCGATTCCAGTGCCGATTGCCTTCTTCTCATTCGGCGGCTGGCGCAACTCATTGTTTGGTGACCAGCACATCTACGGGCCAGAAGCGATACGCTTCTACACCCGCAGCAAAGTGATTACACGGCGCTGGCCAGAGTCGGGTATGGTGCACGCGAATGCGTTTGTCATGCCGACGCTGGGGTGATTGTTCAATTGCTCAGGCTTGACGTCGGGCGGTTTACGGCAAAAAATGCCGACCCGCCCAACGCAAACCACGAAAACCGAGTATTTGCATACAAAAAAGCGAGCCTTTAAAAGCTCGCTTTTTTGTGTTGCAACGGACAGTCCTTTTTACAAACTGCTGGCGTTTTC
>CALMCK010000143.1 GCA_937862845.1 uncultured Burkholderiaceae bacterium
AATCGCATTTGGCGGTGAAGTCGCTGATTATCAGCTTATCCATTGTGGGCACGCTCAGCGGTTGGGGTTATTTGGCATGGCAACAACATGGATTGGATGCAATGGCGCTAAAAGAAGCGGCTGCGTTAAACGAGCCGATGCCAAAAAAAACAACATCAGTGATCGCCGTGCCCGTGGCGGTGTCAGCGCCCATGGCTGCGGTGATGGCGAACCCGCCGATGGCAGAGACCGCTGCGCCTCGCGTCATCAATCCACCCCGTTCGACCAATGCAGCCGTGGCTCCCGCCAAACGCATCACTTCAACCAAATCGACGGCCGCAGTCAAGCCCGCCAAGGCAAATCCAGCGCCCAAAAAATCAGCAGCTGCGGTCAAAAGTGCGCCCGCCACACAGGCCGCAGCGCCGCCTGTATTGCGCGAAGTGCCTGTGGCAGCACCTGCGAAGGCACGGGTTCGCAGCCGTTCATCCCGCTAATCTGGCGCGCATGATGAGTGACGTATCGATACACAGTTTGGCCTTTCGCGCGATGGGCACACAAATGCTGGTGTGCATGGACAACGTCGATGACGTGTATGCGCAGCAGCAGTTGTCCCAAGTGCCGCAGTGGTTTGAGCGCTGGGAGTCGGTGTTCAGTCGATTTCGCTCAAACAGCGAGCTGTCTGTGCTCAATGCCAGCGCAGGGCAATCGGTGGTGGTGAGTGATGATTTCTGGCAGGTGTTGCAGCTCGCCTTGCATCATGCGCGCGCCAGTGATGGTGTGTTGACACCTGCGATTCACGATGCATTGTGCAGGGCAGGGTATCGGCGCAGTTTTGAAGCGCTCAGCAGTGACTCGGCCGCCTCAAATAAAAGGGCGTGCGACACAGAAATCATTCACCACATTGACACGTTGGTGATTGACGATGAGCGTCAAGCCGTGTGTCTGCCTTTGGGCATGCGTTTGGATTTAAGTGGATTTGTTAAAGGCTGGTGCGCTGATCAGGTGGTGCAGCGCTTAGGCAACCTCGCGCCGACGCTGATGGATGCGGGTGGGGATGTGGCCATCAGCGGCGTGCTGAGCGATGGCTCGTGCTGGGAGGTCGCCGTGGCCCAGCCGTACGGCTTGGCCAACATTGACATTGACAATGACAATGTCAGCAGCAACATCAACGATGATGAAGACCTGTGTGTCCTGCGTGTGCCCAGCGGTGCGGTGGCGACATCGGGGCGAGACTATCGAGTTTGGCAGCACGATGGCAAGCGGCAACACCACTTGATAGACCCACGAACGGGCGAATCGGCGCAGACAGAAGTGTTGACCGCGACAGTGGTGGCATCGAGTGTGGCCGAGGCGGAAGCCATGGCCAAATTAATGTTGATTCTGGGCCGCGAGCAAGGGTTGGCTTGGATGCGTTGCCACGTTGCATTTGCACTGTGTTTGGTGTTTGAAAGTGGCGAGGTGTGGATGAATGAGTTGTTTGAGCAGTACAGAGTCCGCGATTGACTCGCGGTGAATTTTTTTAAGGACATATGATGAATACAACAACGGTGCTCACTGATTTGAATCCAATACACAACCGAAAATCCCAACTCATGCGACATGGACTGGTTTTTTTGCTGGTCCTTGTGCTGTCTTTTGGCGCAGGCATTTGGTTGTTTGACGCAGTGCCTTCACTGTCAACGCTGCCTGCGCTGATGGCGAAAAGTTTTGGTGCAGAGCAGGCCAAAGGCTTCTGGTGGGTGTCTCGCGCATCGGGTGTGGTGGCGTATTTGCTGTTATGGTTGTCCATGATGCTGGGGCTGTTGATGACCAATAAACTGCTCAGAGAGCTTGTCGGTGCGTCGACACTGCTGGCGGTGCATGAGTTCAGCAGTATTTTGGGTTGGTTTGTGGCTTTGTTTCATGCCTTGATTTTGATGGGCGACTCATACCTTAACTTTGGTTGGACGCAAGTGCTGATTCCATGGGCGAGCTCTGCACCGCAAGCGAGTTTTATAGCGATGGGGCAAATCGCTTTTTATGCGATGGCCATGATATTGCTGAGTTTTTATGTGCGCAAACGAATTGGATTTTCGGCGTGGCGTTGGTTGCATTTTGCTACGTTTGTGTCTTATATGCTCATCACGGTTCATGGTTTGCTGGTGGGCTCTGATGCGATGACGCCTTTGATGCTTTGGATTTATGGTTTGTCCAATGGGGCCGTTTTGTTTTTAACGGTGTATCGACTGCTCTCGATGAACAATGTTTATGAAAAAGCAAAATAAACCCGCAGCTCGCGTGCGGCAATCGAATGGTGGTCAAATAATGATATTTTGCTTTCATCACACGGCAAAACATCGTAAAATGCGTGCACTGTCATTTAATTAGGAGAAAGTTATGCGTCCCGTTCAATTTTTACTCACAGCCTTTGCCGTTTTGGCCGTTATGT
>CALMCK010000144.1 GCA_937862845.1 uncultured Burkholderiaceae bacterium
GCCCGAGGGCAGGGCAGGCATGATACATGCGTTGACGCACATTGAGTTCAATGCGATTAATTTGGCGCTCGATGCCTTGGTGCGTTTTGAAAATTTGCCTGCGGATTACTATTGGGATTGGTGGCAGGTGGCGCGTGAGGAGGCGTTTCATTTTTCTTTGCTGTCCGACCATTTGGCCACGCTGGGTGCTGCGTACGGTGATTTTCCTGCACACGGTGGTCTATGGGACATGGCCGAGCAAACCCGACATTCGCTCGCCGATCGCATGGCGATGGTGCCGCGCACGCTCGAGGCGCGTGGCTTGGATGCGTGCCCGTTGATGCGCGATAAGTTATTTCATGCTGGTGATGTGGCGGGTGCGATGATTCTAGATGTGATACTCAATGATGAAATCGGCCACGTCATCGTGGGCAATCGTTGGTTTCGCTATGCATGTGAGCAAAACAATGTCGAGCCCGTGTTGAGCTATCGGCAGATTCGTGTGGCGTACAATGCGCCGACGCTGCGCCCACCGCTCAACATCGCGGCTCGCCGTGCGGCGGGTTTTGAGCCAGAAGAGCTGCAAGCTTGGCAGGCACAACTCGATGGGACGGCACAATCATGAGCGACGCACAAAAACCATTGCTCGCCGCGCAAGGCGTGAGCTTGCGGCCTTTGGCGAGGCAAGCCATCGGTGTGTTTGACTCGGGCATCGGTGGCTTGAGCGTGTGGCGGCATTTGCGCGCGAGTTTGCCGCATGAGGATTTCATCTATCTCGCTGACACGGCGCATGTGCCGTATGGCGATAAGCCACAGGAGTGGATACAGGCACGCATGGTTGTGGTGGTGGAGTGGTTTTTGACGCAGGGCTGTAAAACCATCGTGCTGGCGTGCAATACCGCCACGGCCATGGCGGGCACGTATTTGCGCGAGCGTTACCCTGATTTATTCATCGTGGGTTTGGAGCCAGCGATTAAACCCGCGCTGGCACTGACGACCAACAAAACCGTGGCCATGCTCGCGACAGCACGCACGGTCAGCAGTGAGAAATATCAAGCCTTGTTGGCGCGCACCGTGTTGCCCGACTCAGGGTTTAATGTGTTGTCAATCGCCTGTATCGGCTTGGCCGAGCGCATCGATCAAGGCTTACTTGATGCGCCCGACACGATGGCTTTGATTGAACAATATCTGGCCCCCGTCAACGCCGCCCGCGCCGATGTGGTGGTGCTCGGCTGCACGCACTATCCACTGGTGGTCGAGCACATCCGCGCGCACATTGCACCCGATGTGTTCATCATCGACAGCGGAGCACCCGTCGCACGCTACACGCGCGATGTACTGCTGGCACGCGACGGCCTAAATCCGCAAACAGAGCAGGGCAGCAGTATGTGGTTTGCCACAAAAATCAACGCGGATGCTGCGTTGCGCTGGAGTCAGTTCAGCGGTCAAAGCACGGTGGATGTGCGCTTGCTTGAGCTTTAAAACCGCATCGCGCCACAATTGCTGCTGCGCGGAAATACTGGACTAATGCCCACCACACTGTTAAAGTAGGGGTCAGATTGGCAAACAACGCCGACATCCGACAAACAAAACTGGAGACAGACATGAAAAAACGCAACGAGCAACGCGTCATCAAAAAATACCCGAATCGCCGTCTCTACGACACACAAACCAGCAGCTACATCACCTTGGCGGATGTGAAACAGATGGTTTTGGCCAATGAAGTATTTGAAGTGGTCGATGTCAAATCGAATGACAACCTCACCCGCAGCATTTTGTTGCAAATCATTCTCGAAGAAGAAGCGGGCGGCTTGCCATTGTTTTCATCGACCGTGCTGTCACAAATCATCCGCTCATACGGCAATGCCATGCAAGGCATGCTCGGCAGCTATCTCGAAAAAAACATGCAGGCTTTCGCCGAAATCCAAAACAACTTGACCACACAGTCCCAAACCGTCGCTGACCAAGCCGTCAGCAACGAAGCATGGCAACAGCTCCTATCCATGCAAGCGCCGCTCATGCAAGGCATGATGGGCAACTACATTGAGCAAAGCAAAAACATGTTCTTAAAAATGCAAGACCAGATGAATGAGCAAACCAGCTCGATGTTCAATGGTTTCGTTAAGCCGACCAACGACAAATAAACGAATAAGCACAAAGGCACTCCATCGAGTGCCTTTTAAATATCAATATAAACACCGCTCATTGCCTCGAGCCGACACAACACACATTCAAACCATGACCATCGACTTTCACTGCCACTCACACTGCTCAGACGGCGCACTTGCGCCGCGTGCGCTCGTCATGCGCGCCCACGGCAACGGTGTGACACAAATGGCGCTGACCGACCACGACCAGCTCACAGGTTTGTCTGAGGCGCG
>CALMCK010000145.1 GCA_937862845.1 uncultured Burkholderiaceae bacterium
GACGATTTCTAAAACGTCCTGAAGTGTGACTGGCTCAAAATACAAACGGTCGGAAGTGTCGTAGTCGGTGGAAACGGTTTCTGGGTTGCAGTTGACCATGATGGTTTCATAGCCGTCGTCGCGCAATGCGAGCGCGGCGTGCACGCAGCAATAGTCAAACTCAATGCCTTGACCAATGCGGTTTGGCCCGCCGCCAAGCACCATGATTTTTTTGGCGTTGGTGGGTGCGGCTTCGCATTCTTGTTCATACGTCGAGTACATATACGCCGTGTCGGTGGCAAACTCTGCCGCGCAGGTGTCGACGCGTTTGTAGACTGGGCGCACATTTAAGGCGTGGCGAGCGGTACGAACCTCTTCATCCGTTACATTCAATAACTGCGCCAAGCGTCTGTCTGAAAAGCCTTTTTTCTTTAAATCAAGCATGTCGTCTGCGTTGATTTCTGCCAATGTCATGTTGGCGACATGGTTTTCCAGTTTAACAATTTCTTCAATCTGCACAAGGAACCAGCGATCGATTTTAGAGTAATTAAACACCTCATCAACCGTCAAACCAATGCGAAATGCGTCAGCGACGTAGAGGATGCGCTTGTCTTTGGGCTCGCTGATTTCTTCGATGATGTCGGCCTTATCGGTTGTCACTGGGTTCAGCCCATCGATGCCGATTTCCAAACCGCGCAAGGCTTTTTGGAATGACTCTTGAAAAGTCCGGCCAATCGCCATGACTTCACCGACCGACTTCATCTGTGTGGTGAGGTATGCATCGGCTTTGGGGAATTTCTCAAACGCGAAACGCGGGATTTTCGTCACGACATAATCAATCGACGGCTCAAACGACGCAGGCGTTTCGCCGCCCGTGATGTCGTTTTTCAGCTCGTCCAATGTGTAGCCGACCGCGAGCTTTGCCGCGATTTTAGCAATCGGAAAACCTGTGGCTTTACTGGCCAAAGCAGATGAACGCGACACGCGCGGATTCATCTCAATCACAATCATGCGACCCGTGTCAGGGTTGATTGAATACTGCACATTCGAGCCGCCCGTGTCCACACCGATTTCGCGCAGCACCGCCAGCGACGCATTGCGCATGATTTGATATTCTTTATCCGTCAACGTCTGCGCAGGCGCCACTGTGATCGAGTCGCCCGTGTGCACGCCCATCGGGTCAAGGTTTTCAATCGAGCACACGATGATGCAGTTGTCCGCCTTGTCGCGCACCACTTCCATCTCGTATTCTTTCCAACCGAGCAACGACTCTTCAATCAACAATTCATTGGTTGGTGATAAATCAATGCCACGCTTACAGATGGTTTCAAATTCTTCTTTATTGTATGCAATGCCACCACCCGTGCCCCCCATCGTGAACGATGGGCGAATCACAATCGGGTAACCCGAGTTGTCATTGGTTTTGGCAATCATCGCATGCACAGATTGCGCTTCTTCCCATGTATGCGCGATGCCTGATAATGCAGAACCCAAACCGATTTTGGTCATCGCATCTTTAAACTTCATGCGGTCTTCAGCTTTATCAATCGCTTCTGGAGAAGCGCCAATCAACTGCACATTGTGCTTCGCCAATACGCCATGACGGTGCAGATCCAACGCGCAATTCAACGCCGTTTGCCCACC
>CALMCK010000146.1 GCA_937862845.1 uncultured Burkholderiaceae bacterium
GGCTTGACGACGTTTGTTGTCCGTCAACGTGCCATGTTCCATGACTTGCAGCAGTTCATTGTAAATATCGGGATGCGCTTTTTCGATTTCATCGAGCAGCAGAACGCAGTGTGGCTTTTTGGTCACGGCATCGGTGAGCAGACCGCCTTGATCAAAGCCGACATAACCCGGTGGCGCACCAATCAGACGCGACACCGCGTGCCGTTCCATGTACTCGGACATGTCGAAGCGAATCAACTCAATACCGAGCACGAATGCGAGCTGTTTCGCGAGCTCGGTTTTGCCGACGCCTGTCGGGCCGCTGAATAAAAATGAGCCGATGGGTTTGTCGACTTTGCCCAAACCCGCTCGCGACATTTTAATCGCGGCGCTAACGGCGCTGATGGCATTTGTTTGTCCAAAGACAGTGGATTTTAAATCACGCTCAAGGTTTTTGAGCTGTGTCCGATCGTCTGAGTTGATGTTTTTCGGCGGGATGCGCGCGATTTTCGCGATCAACTCTTCGATGTCCACTTTAGTGATGCTTTTTTTGCGCGCATCGGCGGGCAGTACGCGCTGTGCTGCGCCTGCTTCGTCAATCAAATCAATCGCTTTGTCGGGTAAAAATCGATCGTTCATGTATTTGGCAGAGAGCTCGGCCGCCGCGATAATCGCGGACGGTGCGTATTTGACATGGTGGTGCTCTTCAAATTGTGGCTTGAGCCCTTTGAGTATGGTGATGGTTTGCGCGACCGTCGGCTCTGTGACGTCGATTTTATGAAAACGACGCGCCAGTGCGGCGTCTTTTTCAAACACTTGGCGGTATTCGTTGAACGTCGTCGCGCCGATGCAGCGCAAAGCGCCGCTCGACAGCGCGGGTTTGAGTAGATTGCCCGCGTCCATCGCCGAGCCACCCGTCGAGCCTGCGCCGATGAGCATGTGGATTTCGTCGATGAACAACACGGCATTGGGCTTGTCGGCCAACTCGTCCACCACGTCTTTGAGGCGCTGTTCAAAGTCTCCACGGTATTTCGTGCCCGCCATCAGCGCGCCCATGTCCAGTGCATAAACTTGCGCGTCGGCGAGCACATCAGGAACTTCGCCCTGCACGATTTTCCATGCCAAGCCTTCGGCGATGGCGGTTTTGCCCACACCTGCTTCTCCGACCAGCACAGGGTTATTTTTACGACGGCGCGACAGCACCTGCACCGTGCGTGTGATTTCTGCTTCTCGGCCAACCAACGGATCGAGTTTGCCTTTGTGCGCCAATGCATTTAAGTCACGGGCGTATTTGTACAACGCGGTGTTCGCGACTTCATCGGCCACATGAACCGTGGCTTGCTCGTCCGAGGGCGGTACCTCTTTGCCTGTGAATGGGTTAATCATGCTTTTCGGTACTTTGCGCACGCCGTGCGACAAGTACTGCGTCATGTCCACGCGTTCGATGTTTTGCTTGGTGAGAAAGTACACCGCGTGCGAGTCTTTTTCACCAAACATCGCAATCAACACCTCAACACCCGTCACTTCTTTTTTGTCATTGCCATCCGACTGCACGTGCATGATGGCGCGCTGCATCACCCGCTGAAAGCCGAGGGTCGGCTGCGTGTCCACATCATCCGTGCCATCGGCCATCGGAATGTTTTGCATGATAAACCGTGCCAACTCTTCTTTAAGCTCAGGAATTTTAGCGCCGCATGCTTCCAGCACATCGACCGCAAGCGGATTGTCGGTCAAAGCCAACAACAAATGCTCGAGTGTCAAATACTCATGACGCGATTTGCGCGCTTCTACAAACGCCAAATGGAGGGTAACTTCTAAATCCTGCGCAATCATTGTGATTTCCTAACGTAATTATCTAAATTTTGAACTGCAAAAAACTGAGCTCTGCGATGAGCAAGATTGAATCGAAAACAAACTATGCATCCATCACACACTGAAGCGGGTGCCCATGCGCCCGCGCATGTCGTGCCACTCGCATCACTTTGGTCTCCGCCACATCGCGCGGATACGCGCCGCAGACGGCTTTGCCCTCATGATGAACCTTGAGCATAATCGCCTCGGCCTGCTCAATGTTTTTGTAAAAATAATCGGTGAGAACTTCAACCACAAACTCCATCGGTGTGTAGTCGTCATTGAGCAACCACACCGAATACATCGGCGGCGGTTCAACCGCCAGCTCTCGCTCAAGGGTTGCGGTGCCCGAACCGCCCTTCTCACTTTGTTTTTTCTTCTGACTCATGCTGCGCACTCTTTGTTAATGAATGGTTAAATGTTAAATGTCTGTCGCGATATTTAACCAATGCCTCATTGATTTCATCGACGAACTTTATAGTCCCATCTTAAAGCAAAAATAAAAACCATGTCACACCGCCATGCGCATTCATGCCTTGGTTTCGGTAAAAATTCGCACACAATCACGCAATCTCAGTGACATATTGATTAAATAAGGCCTATTTGCAATAAATTCAAGGTTTTGACTTGACACAGGCTACAAAACCGACAACAATCATACCCAAGCACATCACTGATGGTGTGCCGCAGTGGTCTCAAGGCTTGGTGTATTAGGTTTTCCTATAACAATCAGCAGGGATGTTCATAGTTTTTTTTTAAAAGGATGGCTACGTATTATGGCTACCGGTATCGTAAAATGGTTCAACAATTCTAAAGGCTTCGGCTTCATCACTCCTGATGGCGGCGGCGAAGACTTATTTGCTCACTTCTCTTCTATCACAATGGACGGTTACAAGTCTTTACGTGAAGAACAACGTGTTAGCTTCGACATCGTCGATGGCCCAAAAGGCAAACAAGCTGCTAACATTCAAGAAGCGTAATTTAATTACTGCGATTTTGTTAAAATGCTCGAACTTTGGTTCGAGCATTTTTTATTTGGTCTTTCACTCAATCCGCACCATCACCTCCACTCAAACACTTCCCTTAAAAACCATGTTCAACCAGTCCCACACCCGTACCCTTCTCATCCTTTGCGCCGTGCTGGCTTTCGGCGCGCTGGCCATTGACATGTATTTACCAGCTTTGCCTGCGATGGCGAATGATTTGGGGGCGGGTCCTGCGCAGATGCAGTTGACCTTGAGTGTGTTTTTTGCTGGTTTTTGTGTGGGGATGTTGGTGTATGGTCCGCTGTCGGATCATTTTGGCCGACGCACACTGACGTTGAGTGGCGTGGCGTTGTTTGCCGTGACCAGTGCAGCGTGTGTTTTGGCCAACAATGTGCATCAGCTCATCATTTTACGTGGCGCGCAGGCGCTCGGTTGTGGCGCTTGTGTGGTCATGGCGCGTGCGGCGGCTCGGGATGTTTTCCCTGTCTCGCAGCTGCCGAGCATGATGTCAAAAATGAGTTTAATCACCATGGTTGCGCCGTTGAGTGCGCCATCATTGGGTGCGCTGTGTCTTTGGTTGGCTGGTTGGCGCTCGATTTTTATGTTGTTGACTGTGATTGCGTTAACCGCTTTTTATTTTGTTTATCGTTATGTGCCCGAAACCCACACGCCGGATAAAAATTCGCGCTTGCATTTGGGCGGTGTGTTGTCAAACTATTGGTCTTTGTTGAAATCGAAACAAAATCTGACGCTGATTCTGTGCAATGCCTTCGCGATGTCGGGGATGTTTGCCTTTATCAGCGGCTCGCCGTTCGTGTACACGCAGTTGCTCGGTTACAGCGAGTTTCAGTTTGCCTTGCTGTTTGCCTCAAACATTTTGATGATGTATTTGGTGACGACGCTCAATCTTTATTTGCTCAAGCGCTTCGAGGCTGCGGTGCTAATGGTGTATCAGGCGGCGGTGTTGCTGTTATCAGGCATTGGCCTTATCACGCTGACCTACTTGGGGCATGTGGCGTTCATTGTGCCGCTGGTCATCGTCTATGTCTCGCATGTCAATGCGCTGTGCGCCAATGGCACGGCGTGTTTACTGCGTTTACATCCGAGCGCACGCGCGGGTTCTGTGAGCGCGCTGTCGTCTTCATTGCAATTCGGACTGGCTGCGCTCTCGACTTTATTGGTCGCGATGTTTTCAGACCACCCAGCCTTTGCGATGACTGGGGTGATGGCTTTGTTCTCGATTGGCGCTTTGCTGTGCGCTTGGAATCAACGCCGTTCACACCTGCACTTGCCTGCATTGGTGTAGGGCCGCTGTTCACCAACTCATCAGCAGACCAAGCCAAGCGCGCTGTTGCTTTATACTGTTGTTTTTACATTTTTTGTTTCTGACCGAGTAACCATGACCGTTATCACCTTTCCAAACTCTCCTTACGAATTGCACCAGCCCTTCTCGCCTGCGGGCGATCAGCCGACGGCGATTGCGCAGCTGGTCGAGGGCATTGACGATGGTTTGAGTTTCCAGACGTTACTCGGGGTAACTGGCTCGGGCAAAACCTACACCATGGCCAATGTCATCGCACGCACGGGCCGCCCTGCTCTGGTGCTTGCACCGAATAAAACTTTGGCAGCACAGCTTTACAGCGAGTTTCGAGAATTTTTTCCAAACAATGCTGTTGAGTATTTCGTCTCGTATTACGATTATTATCAACCCGAGGCGTATGTTCCTTCGCGTGATTTATTCATCGAAAAAGATTCTGCGATCAATGAGCACATTGAACAAATGCGTCTGTCCGCGACCAAAAGTCTGTTGGAGCGACGCGATGTGATTATCGTGGGCACGGTGTCGTGCATTTACGGCATTGGCAATCCGAGCGAATACCACCAGATGATTATGGTGCTGCGCCAAGGCGATAAAATGAGCCAGCGCGATGTGATCAAACAGCTCGCGACCATGCAATACAACCGCAACGAAATCGATTTCGCACGCGGTACTTTTCGCGTGCGCGGCGACACCATTGATATTTTCCCTGCTGAAATGGCAGACTTTGCGATTCGCATCGAGCTGTTTGACGACGAGGTGGAAAGCCTACAATTGTTCGACCCATTGACGGGTAAAATCCAACAAAAACTACCAAGATTCACCGTCTACCCTGCCTCACACTACGTCACACCTCGAGCAACCGTGCTGCGTGCCGTCGATGCGATTAAGAACGAGTTGCGCGAACGTCTGGCGTTTTTTCACAAAGAAGGACGGCTGGTCGAAGCACAACGTTTAGAAGAGCGAACACGCTTCGATCTTGAAATGCTCGCACAAATCGGCTTTTGTAAAGGCATTGAAAACTACTCTCGCCACATCTCCAACACAGCCATCGGTGCACCGCCATCGACCTTGATTGATTATTTACCCAAAGACGCACTGATGTTTCTCGATGAGTCACACGTGCTCTCAGGGCAGCTCGGCGCCATGTACAAAGGCGATCGCTCCCGCAAAGAAAACCTCGTCGACTACGGTTTCCGACTGCCCTGCGCACTCGACAACCGTCCTTTAAAGTTCGAAGAATTCGAAGGTAAGATGCGCCAAACCGTCTTCGTCTCCGCCACACCGGGCGACTACGAAAAAGACAAAGCAGATGCCGTGGCCGAGCAAGTCGTGCGCCCGACAGGACTGATTGACCCACACATCGACGTGCGCCCAGCGACCACACAGGTCGATGACGTGCTCAACGAAATCCGCATCCGCGCCGCCAAAAACGAACGCGTGCTCATCACCACATTGACCAAACGCATGTCAGAGGACCTCACCGACTTCCTCGGCGAAAACGGCGTGCGCGTGCGCTACCTCCACTCAGACATCGACACCGTCGAGCGCGTCGAAATCCTGCGCGACTTGCGCCTCGGTGAGTTCGACGTACTGGTCGGGATTAACCTTCTGCGCGAAGGCCTCGACATCCCAGAAGTCTCGTTGGTCGCCATACTCGATGCCGACAAAGAGGGCTTTTTGCGCTCCGAGCGCTCACTCATCCAAACCATTGGTCGCGCCGCACGTAACTTAAATGGCCGTGCGATTTTATATGCCGACCGCATCACAAACTCGATGAAACGCGCCATGGATGAGACCGAACGCCGCCGAAACAAACAAATCGCGTTTAATACTGAAAATGGGATTACACCCAAAGGTGTCGAAAAGCGAATTAAAGACATCATCGATGGTGTGTACAACGATGGTAAGAAAAAAATCGATAAATCTCGTCAACCAAATGACAACGACTCGCATTATAGCCACATGTCTGAGTCGCAACTCGCCAAAGAAATTTCTAAACTTGAGAAGCAAATGTATGATTTTGCTAAGAATTTAGAGTTTGAACAAGCAGCCAACACCCGCGACACGGTACACAGACTCAAGCAGCAGTTGTTTATCAATGGTGAATAAAGCGCCATCAACACCACCCCGTAAATAAACACTATTATTTACATTTATTGACTTTTGAGCAGAAAAAATCTGTCGCCAAATGCCAATCCTGTGTTAAAATTCGCTGTTGTTTTAGTTGCTTTGAATATTAGGGGGGATTTTATGAATATCGAAATGGTAGAACCATCATTTATGAAGACAAGCGTGCTATTTGTGTGCACGGACAATACGTCCCGCTCACCCATCGCGCAAGCTGTTTTCGAAAAAAAGGTCGAACAAGCAGGCCTAACCGACTTGATACAAATCGACTCAGCAGGCACTCAGAGCGAGTATGTCGGCGACAAACCCAACTCTCGCAGTCAACACGCCGCCGCATTTCGCGGTTACAACCTGATGGGGCAAACCGCTCGTTTGGTCACGCAAGACGACTTCGCCCGCTTCGACATGATACTGGTGATGGACTGGTTGACCATGCGTGCGCTGCAAAACATCGCACCCGAACAATACCGCCACAAAATCGAGCTCGTCATGCGCTATGCGCAAAACTCTGATGACGCCGAAATCCCTGACCCTTTCTACCTTGAGC
>CALMCK010000147.1 GCA_937862845.1 uncultured Burkholderiaceae bacterium
AGGCACACAGGCCATCTTTCAGACCAAATGTCACCCCTTCCAATACGGCATAACCCAGCTGTGCGCGCTTCACATCGTGCGTCAAACCAAAAAAAACACCCTGCGCATGCGCATCATTATGGGGGGTGCGCTCACCCGATAAGTAAGGTAAAAAAATCGGTGCGCTGCATGCAGGGTCAATCAAAGCCTCAATCTCAGCCAACAACTCAAGCTCATTCGCTGCATGTGTCAATTGACACACCCAGCGCAAACAACTCGCCGCCGACAGCATCACACTCATCTGATGCCAACGATTCGGCAACGCATGGCAAAACGCATGCACCGCCGCCTTTGCATTCGGTCGATACGCATCATTCACCACAAACAAAACCCCCGATGTACCCAGTGAAATAAAACCATCACCACTCGCCACCGCACCGATGCCCACCGCGCTCGCCGCATTGTCACCGCCGCCGCCCGCCACCACCACACCGCGCGGCAAACCCCACGCCGACCCCACATCGTCACTCAATGTCGCCGACACCGCCGAGCCTTCAACCAACGCAGGCATCTGCGCACGGCTCAAACCCGTCGCCGCCAACAAAGCATCCGACCAATCGCGCCGCGCCACATCCAACCAAAGCGTCCCAGCCGCATCCGACATGTCCGAGACAAACGCACCCGTCATCAAAAACCGCACATAATCCTTCGGCAACAACACCTTCGCCACCCGCGCGAAATTCGCGGGCTCGTGCTTCGCCACCCACAACAACTTCGGCGCAGTAAATCCCGGCATCGCCAGATTGCCCGCCAACTCGTACAAGTTTGGCACAGCAGCCGTCAACTCATCACACTCCACATGGCTGCGCACATCGTTCCACAAAATCGCAGGACGAATCACCTCGTGCGCCGCATCGAGCAACACCGCGCCATGCATTTGACCCGACAGGCCAATCGCTTTGACTTGAGAAAATAAATCAGGGGATTTTTGCGCCAACGCGCGCATCGATGCATTTGTCGCCGCCCACCAATCGCTGGGGTTCTGCTCCGACCACATCGGATGGGGACGAGAAATCTCCAACGGCGAACCATGCGAACCCACGATGTCACCCGCCGCATCCATCAACACGACCTTCACCTCAGACGTACCAAAATCAATACCGATGTACATTTTTGTCTCCTGCTGGACACCACGTTGTGCAGCGTTTAGATAATTTGTTTTTTTAAAACACTAATTGAATTCGATTATAAGAACGAGCTTATCACAACGCAAGCGGTATTTTAAAAAATGGCAATCGTTCAGCCACATGCCACCGAGCAAAGATGCCCCATCGTTTGTATTAAAAATTACTGTTCGAGAACAACAAATCAGATTAAAATCAAGCACACACAATACGCGCCCAACAAAATAACGACAATTCAAGCGCGCCGATTCCAACAACACAATATGAGACCCACATGGCATTCACCAGCAACCACACTGACTTAAGACACATCAATCGTCTCGCCGTGATTAACTTGGTTAAAAAACAACCTGGATTTTCGCGTGCCGACATCGCCAAACACACGGGTTTAAATAAATCAACCATCGGTAAAATTGTGCAGGAGCTGCTCGATGAGCATTGGCTCTCTGAGGATGACGCGCCGACACCACTCGAGGGCGCGGGGCGCCGCCCGACGGGCCTGACTCTAAATGGTGACGTTTTGACTTTGCTCGGCGCAGAAATCGGTGTGGACTTCATCACGGTGCTGGCGTGCTCCATCACGGGTGAGCTGCGTTTTAACGCCACCCTGCCTTACACACACACCGACATCGACGCCTCGCTCGACCAGTTGACCGACATTTTGGCACACGCATGGCAACTGATGCGCGGCATGAACCATCAAGTACTCGGTTTGGGGATTTCAGTGCCCGGCATGGTCAATGCGGTGGATGAACATGTCGTTGATCTGCCCAATCTCGACTGGCATGACCTCGACCTCATTGCGCTGCTGCGCGAGCGATTCACGCGCAGAGACATGCCGACGTGGCCCATCACGGTGATCAATGATGCAAATGCGGCCGCGCTGTCAGAGTTCGTTTTCGGGCGCAGTCAGTTCTCGCGCAATCCGATTGTTCACCTCACCATGGGCGTCGGCGTCGGCGCAGGGATTGTCAGCGAAACAGGTTTGTACCATGGTTACAATGGCTGGGCGGGCGAGCTCGGACATTCGATATTACAACCCATCGATGGTCGGCTGTGTGCCTGCGGTCAGCGTGGCTGCGTCGAGACGCTGGTGTCACAACGCGCACTGAGCCGCGCCATCGTGGGCGATGAGCCAATGCTGTCGATAGAAACCATGCAGCGCCGCCTCGCGCAAGGCGATGCGCAGGTCAAGGCGGGCTTGGACACGGTGGGGCATTATCTCGGCATTGTGTTGCGCAACATCGCCAACATCCTCAACCCAGAAACCATCGTCATCGGCGGCCCAATGAGCCAGTTTGAAAACGACCTCATCGCGCCCACACTCGCCAGCTTTAAAGCGCACACCGCCCGCAATAAAATCCTGCCCAACATCCGCCTGTGCGAGTTTGGCCAACACGCCTCCGCACTCGGCGCAGCAGCCGCAGTTTTGACCAAACATGTTGAGCCTGAAGGCACACCGCTGCATTTGCGCCATCAGGGGTTATTGCGCAAATAAGCAGTTCTTTAAAATACAAAAAACGCGATTCATCGCGTTTTTTGTATTTTAACTGATTAACTGATGGGCTCGCAAAGGCTCACCCCTCGGCAGACATCCTCGCCAAAATGGCTTCGTACTGCGCGACCAGCTGATCCACCCCAGTCACTTCCAATCCCAAATTGCGCAGCAAGCCATCGTGTAGATTATAAATCCAACTGTGCACTGTCACGCTTTGTCCACGTTCCCAAGCATCTTGCACCACTGTGCTGTGGCTGGCGTTGAGCACTTGCTCCATGACATTGAGCTCGCAGAGTCGATCGTGTTTGAGTGCACCATCATCCAGGTTGTTTAGATATTGAGCGTATTTGATTTTAGTGTCATGAATGTGGCGCAACCAGTTGTCGGCAAGGCCGACGCGTTGGTTTTCCAACACGCTTTTAACACCACCACAACCGTAGTGACCGCAGATGATTAAGTGCTTGACCTTGAGCACATCGACGGCGAACTGCATGGCGGACAAACAATTTAAATCGCTGTGCACAATGAGGTTGGCGACATTTCGGTGGACAAATACTTCACCGGGCCGCAAACCGATCAACTCATTCGCAGGCACACGAGAATCCGCGCAGCCAATCCACATGTATTCAGGGGTTTGTTGATAGGCCAGTGATTCGAAGTATTGCGCATCGACGTCTCGCATGTGCTCTGACCATGTGCGGTTTTTTTCGAGCAGGTGATCGAGCGCAGCTGTGTTGCCAGAATGAATGTTTTGGAGCATGTGGGTCCTCTTTGTTTTTTTAATGTACGCGCGGTAAATGCACGCCGTGGTATTTTACATGAATAATGCCGCACTTCTTTTTACTAAATACACACATCAAAGCGCAAACTTTAGTCTCGGCTAGATGCGCGCAAAGATTTCAAACGCATGCTGCGCGCTTTACGCCAAACAGGTAGCAACATCAAACCATGCACCGTCAAGTAACCCAACAGCGCCAACGATATGCCCATCACAGGCAGACCAATCAACAGCGGCCAACCCAGCGCGTGCATCCAGCTGAACAGCGCGCTCAACATGCCCGTCGAGTCTGCGTGTATTTCAGAGAAGGTCGGCATGACGTGGGTGCCCGGCAATAATGCCTGTCCGATTTTATAAGCCAATGCGTACAGCGGCACAATGGTGAGCGGGTTTGAGTAAAAAGTCATGACCGCGCCCGCGACGATGTTACCGCGCCATCTGGCGCACAGCAGCAGCGTGCCGAGGATTTGACCAGGCCCTGGCAACAAGCCACAAAAAAGCCCGAACGCCACGCCGCGCGCCAGCGGATGACGGCTAAAATCAAAGACGTTTTGTTTGTCCATCCACGGCTTGATGCGGCCCATCACGCGGCCGCTCATCATGCGCAGGATTTTGGGTTCAAGCCCGCGAAACCATTTTCGCACGCCCATGGCTATTCGCCTTTTTTATCTCTGTGTTTGCTGTAAAAAGATGCAAACATCGAGCCTGCAATCAACGTCGCCGTTAC
Organism: uncultured Burkholderiaceae bacterium; assembly: GCA_937862845.1. Classification (GTDB taxonomy): domain Bacteria; phylum Pseudomonadota; class Gammaproteobacteria; order Burkholderiales; family Burkholderiaceae; genus Hydromonas. The sequence goes on from CALMCK010000147.1 coordinate 4,167, forward strand.
ACCCAAAGCCACACCAACAGGGATTTTATATAAGTCGATAATCAGCATTTTGGTACCGATGAACACCAAAACCAAGGCCAACCCATAAGCGAGCAAGTGAAAACGGTCTGCCAAGTCGGCGAGCAAAAAATACAAGGCACGCAAACCCAAAATCGCAAAAATATTCGCAGTTAAAACAATAAATGGGTCTTTGGTGATGGCAAAAATCGCAGGAATACTGTCCACTGCAAATATGATGTCCGTGACGCCAATCATAATCAATACCACAAACAGCGGCGTGAAATACTTCACGCCATTGCGGCGGAAGGATAGCTTTTCACCCTCAAAATCTGGGCTGATTTTAATGTGCTTGTACAAAAACTTGAGAATCGGATTTTGCCCAACGTCTGGTTCTTTGTTCGCTGAAAACCACATTTTAATGCCCGTCAACACCAAAAACGCGCCGAACACATACAGCAACCAATGGAAAGAATCGAGCAACCACGCACCCGCCAAAATCAATATCGCACGCAAGACAATCGCACCGATGATGCCGATGATGAGCGCGCGTTTTTGATGCTCCGCTGGCACTGAAAAATACGTGAAAATCATGAGGAACACGAAAATATTGTCCACCGACAAACTCTTTTCGACCAGATAACCCGTGATGAATTGCATGGAAACAGTGTTGGCGACATCTCGCCCTTGATTGACATTCAGATACCACCACAGCAGCGCCACAAACACAAACGACAGTGAAAACCACAGCACGCTCCACCCCGCAGCCTCTTTTAAGCTGACCTTATGCGCGCCCTGCTTCTCCATCACCAACAAATCAATGGCAATCGCCACCACCACAAAAGCCGCAAAGCCGACCCACATCCACCACGTTCCTATTGTCTCCATGTCGCACCCCTTTCAATCATTGAACCATCAATTTTTAAATCAGCGCACAGTATGGACGTAAAAAAAGACCAAAGAACCGTACGCGTGCAAAAGCACCTGAACAGTTCTTTGATCTTGCTTCCATTTTAATTAAAATTAAAACGGCCTGCTTGCCGAGTGTGAATGAATCAACATCCACACCGTAATGACGACAAAGCAACGATGAGCTACTCCTCAAAGAATGGATGGAGTGTACTGGGTTTTAAATCGCCGGTCAAATATTAAATTCCACTCATCGCTTGCCGCCAAACAAACTGCCGAGCACACCACGCACGATGGCGCGACCGAGGTTAGAGCCGACGCTGCGCAGAGTGCTTTTCGCCATGGACTCGACCAAAGAGTCGTTGCGCGATTTGCGCGTGGATGTGCCACCCAGCAGCCCGCCGAGCGAGCCAAGTAAACCACCGCTTTCTTCCGCTTTTTTTGCTTCGGCTTCTTCGAGCTGTGCTGCGCTGGCCCGCGCATGCAGCTTTTCGTAAGCCGATTCGCTGTCGACGGGTGTGTCGTACACGCCCGCGACGATGGAGTTTTTAATGAGCAGCGCGCGCTCTGCGTCGCTGGCGATGCCCAAGCGTGACGGCGGTGGAATCATAAAGACGCGTTGGGTCACGCTCGGGCGCCCTTTTTCATCCAGCGTCGAGACCAGCGCTTCGCCGACGCCGAGCTCTGTGATGACACTCGGAATATCCAAGTCTGGGTTCTCGCGCATGGTCGTCGCAGCGACTTGCACCGCTTTTTGATCGCGCGGTGTGAAGGCACGCAGCGCGTGTTGCACTCGATTGCCGAGTTGGCCGAGCACTGTGTCGGGAATGTCAATCGGGTTCTGTGTGACGAAATACACGCCGACGCCTTTTGAGCGGATCAGGCGCACCACTTGTTCGATTTTTTCGAGCAATACTTTCGGTGCGTCGTTGAACAACAGATGTGCTTCATCAAAGAAAAACACAAACGTCGGCTTCTCCACGTCACCCACTTCAGGCAAGGTCTCAAACAACTCGGACAACATCCAGAGCAAAAACGCGCCGTACACCCGAGGTGAGCTCATCAGTTTATCCGCCGCGAGGATGTTCACCACGCCTTTGCCGCCGATGGTTTGCATCATGTCAGCGATGTTGAGCATGGGCTCCCCAAAAAACTCACTCGCGCCTTGTTCTTCAATCGCCAGCAAGCCACGCTGAACCGCACCAATCGAGGCGGCGGAGACATTGCCATAGGTTGTTGTGAATGTTTTCGCGTTTTCGCCGACATAGGTCAGCATCGCGCGCAAATCTTTTAGATCGAGCAACAACATCGCGTTGTCATCGGCGATTTTAAACACCATATTGAGCACGCCCGTCTGCGTGTCGTTCAAATCAAGCATGCGCGAGAGCAGCAGCGGCCCCATGTCCGAAATCGTCGCGCGGACTGGGTGGCCTTTCTCACCAAACACATCCCACAGCGTGGTCGGCGCACCTCGATAATCAAGCGCAGGCAAACCAAGATCCTTCATGCGCGCAGCGACTTTTTCGTTGCCACCACCTGCTTGGCTAATCCCTGCCAAATCACCTTTCACATCCGCCATAAAAACAGGCACGCCGATGTCGGAAAAATGCTGCGCCAAGGCCTGCAAACTCACGGTTTTCCCCGTGCCAGTTGCGCCCGTAATCAGCCCATGGCGATTGCCCATTTGCGGTAAAAAGTTGACGTCGATTAGAGAC
>CALMCK010000148.1 GCA_937862845.1 uncultured Burkholderiaceae bacterium
GTGTGCCTGCACGAGGCAACTGATAATTCTTTGCGGCGCCGATTGTAGACGCCCATCACGCCAACACGGGCAAGCGCACCACCACCGTTGTGCCCAAGCCCACTTCGCTGAGCAGCGCCACCGTCCCGCCATGCCGACGTATGACCGTACGCGCCATGATGAATCCAACCCCCATGCTTTGTGCGGCATCGGGTTGATTCTCGGTCACGCGATTCAATGGCATGTCCTCACTGGCGAGTAAGCGTTCAATCTGTGCATCATCCATGCCCACGCCATGATCGATGATGTGGCAAGTGACAAAGCCACTGTCTAAATTCACTTTAAACTCAATCGCACTGCCCGCTGGACTGTAACGGATGGCATTCGACACCAGATTCACCATCGCGCGCACCAGCAGCTCGCCATCGGCAAGCAGCCATGCATCAGCGGCGGTGTCGATTTGAGCGTCGGGCATGTCAATCTTGATTTGCTTGGCCCCCGCATGCGGCTCGAGCTGTTCGAGCACATCATCGAGCAGATTGCCCAGGCTCATTTCTTCCAATCGATACTGGCCCCCCCGTGCATGCGTGAGGCGCACCAAGTCCCTCGACCAATTTAAAGTATGGCCCACACGATCGATGATTTTGGCGTGCAGCTCTGCTTCTGGCAAACGTGTCTGGTGATTTTTTTGCAACTCAAGCAAAGACAAAATTCCCACCTGTGGCGAGCGCAAATCATGCGAAAGAAATGCCATCAGTTCGCTGCGCTGACGCTGCGCCAGACGCTCTGTCGTCAAATCCAAGAAATGCACCAACCAGACGGTGTCCGTGTCACGCGCAGCGACGCCCTCCGCCAAGCCCAGCGCATCAAATGCCACGGCCGTCACATGCAACACATACACTTCACCCTCTGTACCGTGCAGCTCGGTGTTGTTCAAGCCATCCATCCAGCTCGTGTTGTGTGGTGTCGGCATCGACCAATCGCCATCAATTCTACTGATCAAAGCGGCCAAAGTGTCCTCGCGAACGCTCAATAATTGCCGTGCATGTTGATTCGCTAAAATGATGCCACCACCTGAACCAACCAATATCAGCGCTGTGGGCATTTCATCCAGGCTTCTTTGCGTGAACACTTGCAAACGCTGCGTCTGCACCAAGCCCCGTTCAATCGAGTGCGGCACAAACCAGTGTTGGCGACGCGTTTGTAAAAGCTGTGGCAACACACCGAATTCGCTTTTTTGTTCATACAGACGCTGCGTCACATAACCGAGCACCACCGAGACTCGCCGCCAACTCCACAACAGATAGGCGAGCAACAAAACCAGTAATGTCAATGCAGGCGGTAGCCACAGCTGCCAACGCAGCAACAAATAAAACACCAACCCACCATACACCACCACCGACAACGCCAGCAAAGCGGCATGGTAGCGCTCCACCGTCCAAAAAAATGCCAGCATAAGCATTAAAAGCGGCAAAGCCCAATTGAGCAAACCCAACCACGTCGAGTCCACCACTGTAATTTGTCGCCCCGAGAGCAAACTGTCCAAAATAGACGCATGCACTTCAATGCCCGCCACCAAACCATCGGCACCCGAGACAGGCGTCGTGTACTGATCGCCCAAGCCCACGGCTGTCGCGCCGACCAATACATATTTATCTTTAAAAAACGCCAGCGGCACTTCCCCGCTGACCACACCCGCGTATGGCACGGTTTGATACGCACCTTTCGCAATATTAAACGGCACACGCGTGCCCGCCGCCAATGACACATCCGTGTCCGCATCAAGCAATAATCGCGTCGCCAAAGGCCACGAACGCCCAGTCGCATCATCCAAACTCAAATCCACCTGACGCAACACACCATCCTCATCAGGGCGAACCAATATATGCCCCATCTGGACATTCGAGGTCAACACAGCATCGGGCAAAATAGCTTCTGGCGGCGCACCACCATAGTTTGCCAACAGCATGGGCAGCACCGTGTGCGGTGTTTTGCCCATCGCCTCACCGAGTTTGGCATCGTCCTCGGTCGGTTCAGTGAGAAGGAAATCAAAAAATACCGCACGCGCCTGCGCCTGCGCCAGTCGATTGAACAGCTCAGTATGCACCGTCCGTCGCCATGGCCAGCGACCGATTTGCTCAAGACTGTAATCATCCACCGCAACAATCACAATCTCAGGATTCGGCGCGCGCAGCTGCATCGAGACTGTGCGGTCATAGAGGAAATTATTGGCCAAACGGAGATGAGGGGACGGGCTGATAAAGTACGAAAAAGCAGCAAGGAACACCACCACTACAAACCATTCGATGGTGTAGCGTTGCCAGAAGTTGAGCTTTGGGGTGGGTTTGGTGGGCATGTGGAATCTAGTCGTTTTGCGACAAAGCATCGATGATGAATGACTATTGCGTTGCTTCAACAGACACTCAGCGCATCACTCGCGCATTGCGCAAAAACAAATACGTTTTGCTTTTGCCCTGCACGCCTGCCGCATCAAAAGCGGTGAGTTTGACATAATAATAACCATTGGGCAATTCGTTATGGTCAAATTTCAAATCAGGCTGCTCACTGTAGGTTTCAGCCAACGTTTCCAAATCATTCATATCCCGACGACTTGCGCACGATAGCGCACAGCGCCATCAACGGCTTGGGCTTTAAACGAAAGATCCGCATTGGGTTGGGCATGGTCAGGGTTGATGAGCTGCGGCGCTGCGAGCATGCTGACCGCCACAGGTCGGTCGGTCAGCACCGCACCAAAACCCGCATTGAGCACCAAAGGTGCGGCACACAAATGGCGTGAACGCACCCAAACAGTGCCTTCATTGACCTCGGCAAATGCCTGTGCGGGCGACAGACGCACCGAAAAATCCGTGCCCCGCACACCAATCATAGAACCTGGGGTTTGGATTTCGAAAGTATTGGCTCGCGCCCGAGGTTTTTTAGTCACTCGATTTTGCACTTCACCTGATTGCAAAATATAGCGCGCCACCGTGCCGCTCGCTTGCGCGAGTTCGACCCGAGAATTCGATGGCAGCATGGTCACCGAGCCGTCACCGAGCCGAAAACTCACAAAGCTCTGTGCATGGGTTTGCAGCACATCGCCACTTCGTAACTCACTGCCTTCATACAACGCCACAGGTTCACTCATCACGACGCCCGAACGCGCCATGAGAAACACCCGCCCTTGTAGTTTTGCAATCGTGGCGGGATACAATAACTGACGCGCTTGCGTCGCAATGCGTGAGCGCTTGAGTGAACCACTGCGTTTGTTGTGGGCAGATGCTTGGCGAGAGGATTGAAATTTTTTAGGTGACGAGCTCGGCGCTGCGGTCGAGCCTTGAGGGCCGATGTCACACACCAGCTCTTGAGCAGAGACAAGCGTGCTGATACTGAGCGCAGCCAACATCAAAGCCGCGCTGAGGGCAAACCCCAGCACACCCGACATATTTTTGCGCATCGAAAAAACCGCGACAAATCGCGGCTTTGTTTGATTCACGAGGTGTTTAAGCCTGTGGTTCATCCACTGTGTCCAAAATTGTGGGTGTGTCAGCGCCCGTCACCCGATTCAACACATCCAAACGATAACCATAACCATAGACAGGTTTGAG
>CALMCK010000149.1 GCA_937862845.1 uncultured Burkholderiaceae bacterium
CGTTGTTGTAGTTGGCTCCCACTGTGCCGCCGTCATTCACGCTGTAGTAATGCGTTTGCCCCGCCACCATGGCGTTGTTGATGGCTTTCAACTGGCTGACGTTGACCACATCAGTGTCTGCCCTGCCTGCTGCTACGCCTGTAATTTGGCGGAGTACACCACCCGCAGCGTTGCCCACACTGATGGCTCCCGCTGTGCTGGTGGTGGCTTCGATGGCTGCCGATTGCGCGAGGGTGGCGCTGGCGGGAACATACCCCACCACACCTGCTGCCACACTGGCCACGCTGTTCTGACCGATAGCCACAGAACCTACTACATTAGACGTGGCACCAGCACCAAGGGCAATTGAGTCGACAGCATTAGACGTGGCATTAGCACCAAGGGCCATTGAGTCGACAGCATTAGAGTTGGCAGAAACACCAATGGCATATGAGTTGGTGCCATTGGCCGTGGCACCCAAACCAATGGCTGTTGAATTGTCAGCCAATGCATTTGCCCCAGCTCCAAGAGCATTGCTGTACAAATTAGTGGCATGTGCATTCGTCCCAATGGCGCTAGAGAAATCACCCGAAGAAACTGCAGCCCAGCCAACAGCAGTACTGCCCGCTCCTGCAGATGATGTGGCATAACCAATAGCAACGGAGTTACCACCACCAGAATTAGCGTCAACACCTAGCGCGGAACTGTAAGCCCCACCAGACGTAGCATTCAGACCCAAAGCTTGGCTAAACACCCCAATTGAGTGGGCTTGCCACCCGATAGCGGTTCCCCCAGCATCAACGACAGCGGAAGCCCCAATAGCGATTGGGGATCCGCCCCCATTGGCCACAGCCGTGCCCTGCACGCCAGCTGGCTGCACCCCAATCGCAATCTGCGCTTGGGCGGCGCCCATCACGACCACTGCGCCGGACACGGCCAGTACAGCATTAAGCAAGGCTTTGCCGCCTTTGGATTTTTTACCGTGGGCGGCGGTCAGCTCACTGACTGCAACCCATGTGCCTGTTTGCTCGTTGTAAATGCTTTTGTATGAGTGATTCATTTGATTTCCTTAAAGTTTAGGATTGGGTGGCTCAGGCGTTATGAACAAACAATGTACTTTGAGCAAGGGTAAAAAAACTGCGCGTGGTTTTAAACAGCATCATGTGAATTTAAATTAATGACTTAATATATATACACAAGACGCTTGCAATTCAATGATGCGATTACTTTACCATCGAGCACTTAGGCTGTGTGTCGGCAATTAAAGCCGAACGCATGTGTTAAAGAACTTTTGAGCATTCTCGAGAAACATTTGAGAATCTTTGATGATTTGTGTCTGATTTATGCTGCGGTATTGTGTGGGGCGGATGATTTACGTGGGTGCTTGTCTATGGCTGAGATGGCGTGTTGTTCAAAATCATCGGGTGCCGTGCATTTTTCAGCGGTCATTTTAGCACTGCTTTGGTGGGATTTGTGGGCTCTTTTTATTATTAGAATGACTGAGTTATGCGGTCCAACGATAGCCGATGCCGCGCACGGTTTCTATGTTTTGCTCGAGTCCGAAGCGTTGTAGGATTTTGCGCAGGCGCAGGATGTGAACGTCGACGGTGCGTTCTTCGATGTAGATATGATCACCCCAGACGTAGTCGAGCAGTTGTGCGCGCGAGTAGCTTTTATTGGGGTGTGTGATGAGGTATTTGAGCAGTTTGAATTCGGTGTTGCCGAGGGTTTCGCTTAAGCTGCCGTCGTTTTTGGTGAGTGTGTGGTCGTCGTCGCTCAAGCCGCAGTCGTTGATGGGGATGATTTGCACGATGTGCTGCGGCGCGGTGCGGCGCAGGACGGTGTTGATGCGGGCGATGAGTGCTTTGGGGCTAAATGGTTTGGTGATGTAGTCGTCTGCGCCGCCTTCGAGGCCGCGCAGTTTGTCGCTCTCTTGTGCGCGGGCGGTGAGCATGAGGATGGGCAGTGTGGCGCAGCGCTGGTCTCGGCGCAGCTCGGTGAGCCATGCGACGCCTTCGCCGTCGGGCAACATCCAGTCGAGAATAACCACGTCGGGCAGTACTTTTTTAACGGCTGCGCGTGCGCTTGCTAAATCTTTTGCCCATTCGGTGGCGAAGCCTGCGCGCGAAAGGCCGAAGCGCAGTAGTTCGGCTATGTCGTCTTCGTCTTCAACAATTAGAACGCTCGGCTGGATGTTCACACGGACTCCTGAGTTTATGGGTGGTGCGTGTAGCGCACATCTTCACCTTCAAAGATGTAAATCACGGTTTCAGCGATGTTTTCAGCATGGTCGCCGACACGTTCAATCGATTTGGCGACCCATAAATCATCAAGTGCGGCGCTGATGGTGCGCGGGTCTTCCATCATGAATGTGATGAGTTGGCGCATGCTGGCTTGGTAGTGGCTGTCGAGCTCTAGGTCGGAGGCGAATACGCTCGGCATGTCGCTGGTGTCTTCGCGGGCAAATGCGTCGAGCGTGCGGCGCAGCATGGAGACGGCGAGCTCTGCGGATTGAAAAATCGTTTGGATGTGTGAGAGCGTGCCGCGCTTGTCGTCTTTTAAAGCCATTTTGGCGATTTTTGCGGCTTCGTCACCGATGCGTTCTAAGTCTGAAATAATGCGAATCGAGCCGAGCAACATGCGTAAATCGCTGGCGGCGGGTTGGCGCAGTGCGATGATTTCTGAGCTCATTTGGTCAATGTCGAGGTGTTCTTGGTTGACTTCACGCTCGGTGCTCATGACTTTTTCGGCCAATGCGCCGTCGTGGTCGTTGTAGGCTTGTACGGCTTGGTTCAATTGGTTTTCAACTTTGCCACCCATTTTAAGAATCGCAGTGCGCAGGTTTTCAAGTTCCACTTGATAGATAGAAGAGCTGTGTTGGTGGTTCATCATTTTTCCTTTGTTGGCCATCCGTGGGTCAAGCCACGTTTTGGCGTTGCATCAATTTATCAAACATCAATTTATCAAACATCAATTGTATCAAATCCGACAGCGGTCTCGCCGCTGCAGTCCGTGTTAGCCAAATCGTCCTGTGATGTAGTCTTCGGTCTCTTGACGCGAGGGCTTGATAAACATCTGACGCGTCTCGCCCATTTCGATGAGCTCGCCCAAATACATGTAAGCCGTGTAGTCGGAGACGCGCGCGGCTTGTTGCATGTTGTGCGTGACGATGACGACGGTGTAGTCTTGCTTGAGTTCGGTGATGAGCTCTTCGATTTTGGTGGTGGAGATCGGATCGAGTGCCGAACACGGCTCGTCCATGAGCAAGACCTGAGGCTTGACCGCGATGGCGCGTGCGATGCACAAACGCTGCTGTTGGCCACCTGACAGACTGTTGCCTGACGCATGCAGTTTGTCTTTGACTTGATCCCACAGCGCGGCTTTGCGTATCGCCCATTCGACGCGCTCGTTCATTTCGCCTTTAGAGAGCTTTTCAAATAAGCGCACGCCAAAGGCGACGTTTTCATAAATGCTCATGGGGAATGGTGTCGGTTTTTGAAACACCATGCCGATTTTCGCACGCAGTATCGAGACGTCGGTTTTAGAGGTGAGGATGTTCTCGCCTTCAAAGTTGATTTCACCCGCAGCGCGTTGTTCAGGGTACAGTTCAAACATACGGTTTAAGGTGCGCAACAGCGTCGATTTACCACAGCCAGATGGACCGATGAATGCTGTGACTTTTTTCTCAGGTATGACGAGGTTGATGTCTTTGAGGGCTTTATTCGAGCCGTAAAAAAAGCTTAAGTTTTTAACGTCTAAAATAGGCTTTTCGTTGGCCAAAATATTGTGTGTGCTCATGTGAACTCCTGTTTACTTGCTGCGCGCAGCGATGGTGCGCGTGATGATGTTAATAAATAAAACAAATAAGGTGATGAGCAATGCCCCTCCCCACGCAAGCTCGCGCCAATGGTCATCAGGACTTAGTGCAAAGTCATAAATGATTTTTGGCAAGCTTGCCATGCGCTGCGTCATGTCCGTGCTGAAAAAATTATTGCCCACCGCCGTGACAATCAGTGGTGCTGTTTCACCAAATATACGGGCAACTCCCAGCAACAAACCTGTCAATATCCCAGTTTGAGCAGAACGGTAACATATGCTAAAAATCATTTTCCAATAAGGACAGCCGAGTGCCATCGCCGCCTCACGCATTGCGCTGGGCACAAGTTGAAGCATGTCATCGGTCGTGCGCACCACCACAGGCAGCATGATAATCGCTAAAGCGATAGAGCCTGACCAACCTGAGTTTGATGATTTACCCAATCCAAGACCAAAATAAAATAAAATAAATGCAAACATACCAATGGTAATCGATGGCGCAGACAGCAGGATGTCATTGACGAAGCGCACCACTTTGCTCAGCCAGTTATTTCTGCTGTACTCTGCCAAATACGTACCCGCCAAAATGCCGACAGGTATGGCAATCAAGGTCCCAACGCCGACCATCATCAAACTACCGACAATGGCATTGAGTAAACCACCGCCTGCATCACCCATGGCGGGCTGACTTTCGGTAAAAAATGCAACGCTGAATGCAGGCAAGCCTTTGGTAACCAAGGAAAACAAAATCCAAATCAACCACACCAAACCTATCACCACAGAAACTGCTGTGAGACTCAGCATCAAACTATTAAAACGCTTACGACGCAAATACAGCGGGCTTTTCATTAAATCTTGGGTTTTCATAATATCAACCTATTATTTAGAATCAAACTTCATCAGAAGCAACTTTGCGCAGCTCAATACAATCGTGGTGATAATAAACAACACGAGTGCCAATGCCAGCAACGCAGACAAGTGCTCATCAGACGCTTCAGCAAATTCATTGGCAATCGTTGAAGCTATCGAGTTTGCTGGAGAGAACAGTGAGGTTTGAATGCCATGTGC
>CALMCK010000150.1 GCA_937862845.1 uncultured Burkholderiaceae bacterium
TGTCACAGGTTTTGTAGTTAGCGCAAGGTCTGATGCTGCTGGTGCTGGTTTGGCGCAAGATTCGCTGATGATGGCGCTGACCGAACCGAGCTGGCGACGCGCTCTGGCCGGCGAGTTTGAGCAAGCTTATTTCAAAAACATCGAGGCAGTGCTGCACACAACACGTCAGTCTGGCCACGATGTTTATCCCCCAGAACACTTGATTTTCAACGCATTTAACAGCACGCCGCTCTCAAAAGTCAAAGTGGTATTGCTGGGGCAAGACCCTTACCATCAACCCAATCAAGCCATGGGCCTGTCATTTTCCGTCCCATCGGGCGAAAAAATCCCACCGTCATTGCGCAATGTCTACAAAGAGCTGGCCGCGACCGTCGATGGCTTCGTCACGCCCGCGCACGGCAACCTGAGTCAATGGGCGGAGCAGGGCGTGCTCATGCTCAATGCATCATTGACCGTCGAGCATGGCAAGGCTGGCAGCCATGCGCGCATCGGTTGGCAAACCTTCACCGATGCGGTGATTGATGTCGTGTCTGAGCAGTGCGAAGGCGTGGTGTTTTTGCTGTGGGGCACTTTCGCCCAGAAAAAAGCCAGCAGAGTGGACGCCATGCGCCACCATGTGTTGACGGCGATACACCCATCGCCTTTGGCAGGCAACGGGTTTTTAGGCTGCAATCATTTTGAGTGTTGCAATGAATGGCTGCTCAAACAAGGCAAAACCGCGATAAACTGGCAAATATAATGCACTCAGACACCATCTCATTTGGCTAAACCAGCGCTTTTGTTTATAATGCGCATTGATACAAATTGTTTGCCAATCTAACCACATCGGACTCCCATGAAATACATTTCTACCCGCGGCCATGCAGCCAATGAGCAGTTTTGCGACATTTTACTCGGTGGCCTCGCACCCGATGGCGGCCTGTATTTGCCCGAGAGTTATCCGCAGATTTCTAAAGCAGAGCTGGCGACGTGGCGGCACCTGTCTTATCCTGAGCTCGCTTTCGCAGTGTTGAGCAAGTTTTGCACCGACATCATGCCCGCAGAACTCAGCGCGCTGGTGTCACGCACCTACACGCCGATGGCGTTTAGCAACGCCCGCGCAGGACAGTGGATAGAAGACATCACGCCGCTCACGCTGCTCGGTAAAGAAAAAAACACGACCTTGTCCTTGCTCGCATTGTCGAACGGTCCGACTCTGGCATTCAAAGACATGGCCATGCAATTGCTCGGTAATTTGTTTGAACACGTCCTCAAACAACGCAACCAAACACTCAACATCCTCGGCGCCACATCTGGCGACACAGGCAGCGCAGCAGAGTACGCCATGCGCGGCAAAGATGGCGTGAAGGTGTTCATGCTCTCGCCGAAAGGAAAAATGAGCGCATTTCAGACCGCGCAAATGTTCTCATTGCAAGACGACAACATCACCAACATCGCCATCGACGGCGTGTTTGATGACTGCCAAGACATCGTTAAAGCCGTCTCCAACGACCATGCTTTTAAAGCCACACACCGCATCGGTACCGTCAACTCGATTAACTGGGCGCGCGTCATCGCACAGGTGGTTTACTACTTTAAAGGCTATTTTGCCGCGACTCAGTCCAATGATGACGTGGTTTCTTTCGCCGTGCCATCGGGTAATTTTGGCAATATCTGCGCAGGGCATATTGCCCGTCAGATGGGTTTGCCGATTCACAAACTCGTGCTGGCCACCAATGAAAACAATGTGTTGGACGAGTTTTTTAAGACAGGGGTTTACCGTGTACGCGCGGCCAAAGACACACACCACACCTCCAGCCCGTCGATGGACATCTCCAAAGCATCCAATTTTGAGCGCTTCATTTTTGACTTAATGGGACGTGATGCGGTGAAAACCGCAGCCTTGTTTAAACAAGTTGAAACAGAAGGCTTTTTTGACCTCTCTGGCACTGATGAGTTCGCCAATATCGAAGCCCAATACGGCTTCGTCTCTGGCAGCAGCACGCACAAGCAACGCCTGCGCGCCATCCGCGAGGTGCACAGCGAATACCACGCCATCATTGACCCGCACACCGCCGACGCAGTGTATGTGTCATTCCAACACTTGGAAAAAGACGTGCCGATGGTGGTGCTCGAAACCGCACAACCTGCGAAGTTTGAGGAAACCATCGTCGAAGCACTCGGCATCTCTGCACCACGTCCCGACGCTTATGTCGGCATTGAAAAGCGCCCGCAACGCGTGGTGAATTTGCCCGCTGATGTGGCCGCTGTTAAAAAACTGGTGAGCGATTCTATTTGATAATTCCTGCTAAATCATAAAGTTAAATCACTCGCTTAAAGTTAATTGTCGATAAAAACAACAGCAGG
>CALMCK010000151.1 GCA_937862845.1 uncultured Burkholderiaceae bacterium
GCAGACGACTAAAAGTAAAAAGTGGAGGTTATTGCATATGCGCCACCGCTGTAGCACCATCGGCTTTAGCCCTTTGATGTTGGAGCAAAAGCATGAGGGAGCTCTAAAGAGATGGCTTTTTGCATTAATTTCATTATATTTTGGCAAATATCGTGCAAGTGGCTTCGAGAGGGTGGCTTGCATGTTTCTGGCTGATACCAGTTCGTAATGTGCTGTGTTTTACTTTCAATCGCGAGTTGGCATACAAAGTGAAACACTTTAACTCACATTTGTCTAATTCTTAGTTTGTTCGTATTTCACTTCTCGGTTGAATCTGTTTTTTTAAAAAGACATGCAATGAAAAAAATATGTATTTTTTTTGTGTTGTTGCTCAATACTTCATTATTGATGGCAGCTTCTTTTGTTGTCACAAATGTCGCTGATTATGGACGAGATGAAATCCCCATTCAGGGCTCTTTGCGTTATTTTATTGAAAATGCAAAAAATGGTGCTTACATTACTTTCAATCCATCTGTTTTTACGAGCTCGGGGGGCGTGATTTTTTTAAAAAGACCTTTAGTGGTTGGGTCTGATGTTCATATTGATGGCATAGGTGCTAATGTTATTATCAGTAGTCGAGTGAGTTGGCAGGATTTTGAACTTTCATCTTCTGGAGCGGAGTGTCTAAGGAAAGCTGGTGTTTTGTCACAAGATAAGAATGATTTCTCAAAAATCTATATTAGAGGAAAAGCAAATAATGTCTCTGTTGTTAATTTAACGTTTTCGAGTGATTTTGGCCATCCACCTGCATGGCGGACTGAGAGAGTGCAAGATGATTGTTTAAAGGATAGTATTACCGTAATAGAGGACGCTGATAATGTTTTAATTGGTCATAACCGATTTTTGAATTGTGGGGATGAGTGTGTTTCTGTCATACAAACAGATTTAGATGCGCCAAAAAATGTGGTTATTGAAAATAATATATTTAGTAAGGTTAATAAATCGATTCTGATTAAAGGAAGCTTTAATGGGCTTGAGTCAAGCTTGGAGCCAACTATAAAAGTTAAAGTATTGAATAATTTTTTTGATGAAACTCAGCAACGAAACCCTAGGGTGCAAGATGCGTTTGTTGAAATATTAGGAAATGTTGTTTATAAATGGAAAACCTCAGGTATGGCATTTTCAGGTCGTAATAAATTGATAATAAATAACAACCACTTTATTAAAGGAAGTGATTCTGATGCCCTGTTGTTTCTTAATAATACAAAAGAAGAGCTGCAATCTTATCGCGGTAATGTGTTTGTTGGAGACGGCGTGAAAAGGCCCGCCGCTGAGTCTGACTATTCAAATAGAGTAGAAAAAAGACTTTTACCTGAGGATGTTTTGGATATTGAGGCTGTAAGAAAAATGGCGGGACCACGTTGAGACTTTGATAGTGATATTCGATTCTTTAATGTCAGTTTTATGCCGATTCACTATTCAAAATTGATGCGCTTAAGAGGGGTAAAGTAAAATTGCTTCACGGTGTTAGTTTTTCAAGCATTGATGCTGTTTTCATCAGCATGTTATGCGCCACCGCATCATGTGCCCGTTGTAAAGCAAAGCCAAATGCATATGCGTCTGCGCTGCCATGGCTTTTAAAAACCACGCCTCGCAAACCCAATAAAGCGGCGCCATTGTAACGGCGGTTGTCGATTTTGTGACGAAAAGCGTTGAGTGCGGGCATGGCTGTCGCCGAACCGGCCCTGCGCCACCATGATTGGGTCAGCTCATCCATTAAGCGCGTGCGAATCATCTTACTCAGGCCTTCTGCTGTTTTAACCAGCACGTTGCCGACGAAGCCGTCGCACACAACAACTTCA
>CALMCK010000152.1 GCA_937862845.1 uncultured Burkholderiaceae bacterium
GTGGTGGGCAGAAATAAAATCCATTAAACCAAAAGACAGGCTTTCGATTTCAGGCAAGGCGGCAATTTCGTATACGTCGTGCAGCGCCGCGTGGGTTTCGATGAGGACGTGCAGCGGTGGTAGTGTGGTTTTGGATGCATCGTGCAGTTGTTTGATTTGATTGATTTGCTGGCGGGTTTGCGCCAGCGTGCCGACTTTTGGAATCATCCAGTAAGCGGGTGATTTTTTTGCGGTGTCCAAAACGCAACGCACATCGTCCAGCCAGTGACCATGCGAGGCATCGTGAATGCGCACGCCGAGGCGGTTGAATCGATTGTCGGCAGACGCGAGCACTTCGCCCATGAGTTTGGCCTGTGTGGTTTCATGGCCGACGCTGGCGCCGTCCTCTAAATCCAGCGCGATGTCAAATGCGCCGTTGAGCGCGACTTGCTTGGCGATGGCTTTGCGGATGAAAGTTTCATTGCCAGCATAGTGGTCAACGGGAGAGAGCGCGGCGGGTGCGCGGGCGTCGGAGAAAAGAATTTGGGCAGGGTGGGTCATGGTGTTTTTGTTTCTGTTGTTTAAAGTTTAAGTGTCAATCATGCGCATCATCACATAAATTGCCACGACTCAAAGCCTAAAAAACTCGTCAAATGTGACAAATCGTTTTCCAGGGCCAATCGATAAATTTTTTCTCGCGGTTTAGCGCCGACATAGCCCAGCTCAACTTGAACCACGTCATTTTGTATCGCCACATTCGCCCAGCCAATCATATCATCGCGCCATAAAATCGGCAGTGCGTAGTAGCCGAGTTTGCGCGCGGCGGCGGGTTTGTAGGCTTCAAATTTATATCGCCAATTCCACAGCAACGCAAATCGGTCGCGGTCCCAAACCAGTGGGTCAAAGGGCGCGAGCAGGCGGACTTGTTCGGCGTGTGGTTCGAAATCAAATGCGTTCAAATCTTCACCGCGTGGCCAGTACCACGTTTGGCCATCGATGCTGGTGTGGTTCAGTGCGTCGTCGATGTGCGTCAATGCGTGTTTGATGTGGGGTTTTAAATCAGGGCGGCTCTGGCCGAGCAGGCGAGCCATATAGGTCAAAGATTTCAGGGTGAATGGCGCATAGGTTTGCGCCAATTTGTCAATCGCTTGCGCGACGATGGCCTGCTGCGTGGCGTGGCTGGCCGCATGCATGGGCAAATCATAAATGCGAATACCTTTTTCGCGGTGTGATATGCGCAGTAAACCATTGCTGTGCATGCGTTGCGCCAGATGCGTGCCTTCTTGACCTGTGCCGCCCCAGTAATTTTGCATGCTTTTGCTGCCGAGGTGTTGGTTGAGCAGTTTGGGGTGGGTTGCGCCGTTTTTTTTGAAAAATGCTTGGATTTTTTTGACCAGCGTTTTGTGTTCTTTGAGCGAATCGCTCAAAGGCTTGCCAGCGAGTAAGGTTGCGGCAAAGTCGCGCGGCAGATAGCCATGGTTGATGAAAAAAACCTCCTCCATCGGTAAGTCAGGATAGGCTTTATCCATGTCGCCTTTGGCGTAATCAGATACCCGATGGCGCAAAATCAAATCCTGTGCGCAGGCAGGTGCGGTGATCGGGTCAATCTGCACAAAGCCGAGTCGGTCGAGCGCGCTGGGCAGTGTCGTCGGCGCAAACAATGTGCGGGCGATGGCGTAGCGGCGAAGGGTTTGCGGCGAGGCGTTGATAAATTAAGCCTGATTGTTGGGCTGGGTGAGTCGCTCGCGCAAGTCTTTTTGGAGGGCAATCATTTTGCGTTCGGCTTCCTGACGGTGTGCGGCGCCTTCGGTGTAAATGGTTTTGACGCCCTCAATGGTGGTGATGAGACTTTGCTGAACTTGTTCAAGCGTGGCGAGGTCTATCACGCCGCGTTGGCTGATTTTGGCGGTTTCCAGCGTGTTTTGTTGCAGCAATTCGGCGTTGTTTTTGAGCAGCTCGTTGGTGGTTTTATCGACATCGTTGACCAGTGCTACGATTTTTTCTTGTTCTTGCGAGGCGATCAGCAGCATGAACTGGCGCTTCCACGCAGGGATGGTCAGCTCGCGGACATTGTTGAGTTTTTCGAGCAACAGTTGATTGTTGTGTTGAATCAATCGAATCGATGGCAAAGTCTGCATGGCAGAGGTTTGTAACGCCAATAAATCTGA
>CALMCK010000153.1 GCA_937862845.1 uncultured Burkholderiaceae bacterium
TGGCAACTTTATTGAGTAAGCGAGTCATAGGAATCCTTTATGCTGGGGTTAAAATCAAACCGCTGCACGGCAACGATTTGATGTCAGTTTAAACCATTTATTCAACATCCATAACGGCATTGGTGTAAACCTCTTGGACGTCGTCAAGGTCTTCGAGTTTGTCGAGGATTTTTTGCATGTTGATGGCGTGCTCGCCATCGAGGTCAACACTGTTTTCGGCGCGCATGGTGATGTCGGCTTCTTCAGGGATGAGTTGTGCGGCCTCAAAGGCGGCCTTGACTGTTTCAAAGTCGATGGGGTCGCACAACACTTCAGTAACGCCTTCGTCATCGGTGATGACGTCTTGTGCGCCCGCTTCAAGCGCAACCTCCATGATGGTGTCCTCTGAGACGTCGGGTGAGAATAAAAACTGCCCGACATGGGCAAACATAAATGCCACCGAGCCATCTGTACCGAGGTTGCCGCCGTGTTTGGACAGTGCATGGCGCACGTCGGCGACGGTGCGGGTGCGGTTGTCGGTCATGCAGTCAATGATAATCGCGGCGCCGCCGAGGCCGTAGCCTTCGTAGCGGATTTCTTCGTAGTCCTCGCCCTCGCCAGCACCTGCACCGCGCGCCACAGCGCGGTTGATGTTGTCGTTTGGCATGTTTGATGCTTTCGCCTTGTCAATCGCCAAACGCAAACGAGGGTTCGCGCTGGCATCGCCGCCGCCTGTTTTCGCTGCGACTTGGAGCTCTTTAATCAAGCGTGTCCAAATCTTGCCGCGCGAGGCATCGGCGCGAGCTTTTTTGTGTTTGATGTTTGCCCATTTGCTGTGACCGGCCATGATGCGCTTTCTTTTCTTTTATAAAACATGTGTGAGAAACTCAATTATTTATTTTAACATAGTCAAACAACACAAAGCCAGCACCGAAAAATGAGTGTTGTCATGATTTGATGGGTCGGTGCAATCGATGTGCAGTGTTTTTATGCAAAATAAGTCAGCCGCAGGTTTAAAAAAACTGAAGCCATTGAATTTATACCCTATCAGGTTTGGTGTTGTTTTCATAAAAAGTGTATAAAAAACTCAAATACACCAAAGCCGTCCACAGAAAACACATTATAATTGCATCTATTAAGATATAAATATCGCGTATTCTCAGTATGCGCCTCATGTTT
>CALMCK010000154.1 GCA_937862845.1 uncultured Burkholderiaceae bacterium
GCACATCGGCGGCATCGAAAAAATGGCGAAGTCAAAGAACAATGGCATTGACCCGCAAGCATTGATTGAACAATACGGCGCAGACACCGCGCGCTTGTTCACCATGTTTGCCTCACCGCCCGAGCAAACGTTAGAATGGTCCGAGTCAGGCGTCGAAGGCTCACACCGCTTCCTCAAGCGCGTCTGGAACTTCTGCCAATCGCAAAAATCCAACGTCGCCGCACTGAGCAGCGCAGAGTTGACGCCGAGCCCTGCGGCCAAAGAATTGCGCTTCACGATTCACAGCCTGCTCAAACAAATCAACTTCGATTACGACCGTCTCCAGTACAACACCGTCGCATCAGGCACAATGAAACTGCTCAACGAGCTCGAAGCCGTGTTTAAAAACGACGCAGTCAATGTCAGTGACTTGGGTAAATCATTGCCCGAAGCCATTTCGATTTTGTTGCGCACACTCTACCCCATCACGCCACATCTAAGCCAAGCCCTGTGGGATGAGCTCGGTTATAAATTGAGCTGCGGCGATTTACTCGACATCACATGGCCCGAGTACGATGCCGCCGCGCTGGAAAAAAACGATGTGACCTACATGGTTCAAGTCAACGGCAAACTGCGCGACCAGCTCACCGCTGCGAAAACGTTAGACAATGCGGCATTGCAACCCCTCGCACTCGCGCTGCCCAACGTGAGCAAATTCACCGAAGGCCTCGCCGTGAAAAAATTCATCGTCGTGCCCAATAAACTCATCAACATCGTCGTCTAACAAAGGACACGCCATGCCCATATTTAAACACCTCACCATTGCACTGTGCGCCATCGCACTGACCGCCTGCGGCTTTCATCTGCGCGGCTCGCAGGGTGCCAGCACAGCCACTGTGCTCTCATACCAAACGCTGTCCATTGTCGGTGACACTCAGTCAAGCATCGGCGTCAACCTCGCCAATCTCATGCGCGGTCAAGTGCACGTCGTGACGGCGCCTGCCCCCGCACAAGTCACGACTGAGATAGGTGAGGTCAACCACAGCAGAACCACGGCCACCAAAAATGCCCAAGGTCGCATCACCGAATACCGCGTTTACGCCAGCGTGTCTGTGCAAGCCTATGACGTGAATAAAAACCAACTGCTCGCCCCCACGCGCTTAACCATCTCTCGCTTGCTCTCGGCAGGTGACGGCTATGTCACGAGCTTGGAGTTAGAAGAAGCTCGCTTGATTGATGTGATGGATTTAGAACTGGCCAACCAGATTCAATACCGCCTGCGTGCCATTAAGTTGGCGAAATAAATGTCAACCAAACCAATCACCGTGCTGTGCAGCGACGAAGCATTGCTCGTGCAAGAGCATGTCGATGCGTGGCGCGCCCACGCGCGCATGGCTGGGTTTTCCGAGCGTGAGGTATTCAGCGTCGAAGGACATTTCAATTGGGCTGCCGTGCTCGACGCACAGCGCAGCCTGTCATTGTTTGGCGATAAAAAAATCATCGAGCTGCGCATACCGACGGGAAAACCGGGTAAAGAAGGTGGTGAAGCGATTAAGTCAATGTGCGCTCAGCTCTCTGACGATGTCGCC
>CALMCK010000155.1 GCA_937862845.1 uncultured Burkholderiaceae bacterium
TCTTTGCATGTTTGACTCCTATGTCTGTATGCCCAGTAAGGCGCTGAAATCATCAGACGGCGTGGGCAAGCCAAATCGCGCATCATAATGAATCGCTGCCAAATACAAACCACTGGCAGAAAAAGTTGGCGCGGCCAAGCTGCGGTTTTTTTGAGTCAATAAAAACCCCAGCCAATCAAGGTGTTGTTTGCCTGCGCCAATATAAATCAGCGCGCCGACAATATTGCGCACCATGTGGTGCAAAAACGCATTGGCCGTGACACTGACAACCACCAAATCACCAATGCGTTTGACACTGACAGCGTGCATGGTTTTAATCGGGGATTTGGCTTGACACTGGGCGGCACGAAAAGCTGAAAAATCATGCTCACCCACCAAACTTTGAGCCGCCGCATGCATGCGTTCAGCATCGAGTGGCGCATGATACCAACCCGCGCGATTGTTCCAAATCGGCGAGCGCACCGCGTGGTTGTAAATCACATAATGATACGTGCGCTTAAATGCGTCAAAGCGCGCATGGAACTCCTCGCTGACCACACGCGCCCAGCGCACGGCGATGGCATCTGGCAAGAAACTATTGGTGCCGCGCACCCATGATTCGAGCGGTCGCTCCATCGGCACATCAACATGAATCACTTGATCAAGGGCATGAACACCCGTGTCTGTGCGGCCTGCACATTGGACTTTGAGCGGCACTGTGGCAAATTGCGTCAATGCTTTTTCGAGTGTGTCCTGCACTGTCAAACCATGCACCTGCGACTGCCAGCCTTGGTACTGTGTACCATCGTATTGGATGCCGAGCGCGATGCGTGGCATCAATGCACCCCTTGCGGATACGACCAGTAGTAACGCATATTGAGCACGGCAGTGCATTGCTCCGCATTGCCTCGCAGCAGCACATCGTTGAGCATGAGTTGCGCCACATCTTCATAGCGCGCTTCGTATGCGTCTTGGGCAAAAATCAAAATTTGCTCGGGCGTGTGCACATTGAGCCATGCCTGCAAACGCGCGCGGTCAAGTAAGTCCTCGTAATCCACGCTGTCAAAGGTCGGCTCAGGCAAGCGATGCGAAAACTCATTGAGAAATTTCGGCACGTCCATGTCCAAGGTTTGCAGCGAGGTCTGCTCCAGCACCTCAGCAGGAACTTGTGCGGCGTGCATGGCTTCGAGTTTCACATTGGCAAATGTGGCCGCACGTGCGCTGGCATTGGTGATGCTTTGCCACTGGCGAAACGGTGTTTTGAAATGGCTGTTAAAAAAACCACCAGTGACCGCATTTAATGGCTCAGCCGCAGCTTGGCCTGTGATTTTTAATTTTGCAGAGCGCTCGACGCCATCGTCCATCGGCATCGCTGCGGGTAAATCATCTGGCAACTCAGACGTTAAATCCAAACTCAAGGCCGACAAACCGCCCAAGGCTTGGTTAAAACGAACATCGGGAGACTCAGTGGCGCGCCGCGCCAGCGGTGTCGGCATTGCGTCAGTTGCTTGACCGTCAATGGCATCAAGTTCATCGAGCTCATCCATCTCAGCAAGCTCATCCATCTCATCAAGCTCAGCCGCCTCGCCTGCTTCATGCAACTCATGTGCGAGCTCATCCTCATCCATTTCCTCGGTGTCATCAAAGCGCATGGCGAGATTGCTTGCCGTCGCGAGATGCGTGGGCACAGGCTCATCGTCAATTTCGCTTTTTGACTCAGACGAGGCTGTGTTAGAGGGCAACGTCACCTGCGGTGCTTCATGGTCAGAAGGCGCCATATCCGTTGAATCACTTTCATCAGGGTCTTTAAAACCACGCACCAAACCGACCACCATCATCAGGCCAAAAACGCCCAGCAAAGTCCACACCCATGGAGCGATTCCCGCGATGGTGCGCGATGACGCAGCATCAGATGTGCTTGGCGCAGCCTCACTGGCAGGCACCGCGCTCGGCACCTCAACAGGTACTTCAGGTTTCACTTCTGATTGAACCGCAGGCTCAACTGCCGCAGGCACTGTCGACTCGGCTGGCGCTGTTGCTGCATCTGTGCTGGCACTTAATGAAGCATTCACCGTTTTGAGCACATCATCTTTGAGCGGGATGACCAGTGTCACGCCAAATTTTAAATTGAGCTTTTCATCCTCAAAGGCATCTGGATTGCTTGCAATCAATCCCTTTATCGCCACATCAAGCGGCAGATTATTGGCCTGCGCATAACGCTGCGCAATCACAGTGAACGCATCGCCCGCCTTGATGCTAATTTGCCCAGCCTCATGCGCCTGCGCCAATCGGGTGATTTCTTGTGTGTGTGCCGCATATGATTTTTTGGCATGTGCGGGGGCGTTGACCAACAACGCACTGCTCAACGCAAATGCGGCAATATAATTCACCCAATTTTTTGAAATAATAAGTCTCACAGCATATCCATGTTGTTCATGATTCAATCGTTGTGCGTTGATGTGTCATCTGACACATCAACGCACAGAAAAGAGCAAGGCGGGCATCGCCCACCTTGCCATTCACCTTAAGCCGCCAACACAATCCGCAGCATCCGACGCAATGGCTCAGCCGCACCCCACAGCAGCTGATCGCCGACGGTGAACGCGCTCAAATACTCGCCGCCCATCGCCATTTTACGCAAGCGGCCGACTGGCACAGTCATCGTGCCCGTCACCGCAGTCGGTGTGAGATCACGCACCGAAGCTTCTTTGTTGTTCGGCACGACTTTCACCCAATCATTCGCTTTAGCGAGCATGTCGTTGATTTCGTCGAGCGGAATGTCTTTTTTGAGTTTAATCGTCAATGCCTGCGAATGGCAACGCATCGCACCGATGCGCACGCACAAACCCTCGACATTGATAAAATCCGCTTGACCTTCGGCTTTACCCAAAATTTTATTGGTCTCCGCCGCGCCCTTCCACTCTTCTTTGGTTTGACCATTGCCCAAATCCTTATCAATCCAAGGAATCAAACCACCCGCAAGCGGCACACCAAAATGCTCAGCGGGATAATCAGGCTCGCGCATTTTTGCCGCGATTTTGCGATCGATTTCCAAGATGCTCGAACGCGGATCCGCCAACAAATCCGCCACTTCCGCATTCAAAATACCCATTTGCGAAATCAACTCACGCATGTTCGCCGCACCACCGCCCGACGCCGCTTGATATGTCATTGACGTCATCCACTCAATCGCGTTCGCCTTAAACAAACCATCCAAAGCCATCATCATCAAACTCACCGTGCAGTTACCACCGACGTAGTTTTTCACACCATTCGTCAAGCCGTCTTTAATCACATTCATGTTGACTGGGTCAAGCACGATAATCGCGTCTTTCTCCATGCGCAGCGTCGATGCCGCATCAATCCAAAATCCATTCCAACCCGCCGCGCGCAAAGGCCCAAACACCTGCGTCGTGTAATCGCCACCTTGGCAAGACACAATGATGTCACAGGTTTTCAACGCCTCAATGCTGTTGCCATCGTGCAACACACCATCGCTCGACACCTTACCCATAAACGTCGGCGCAGCACCGCCCGCATTGCTCGTGCTGAAAAACACAGGTTCAAAATGCGCAAAATCATTTTCTTGCAACATTCGGTCCATCAAAACCGAACCCACCATCCCACGCCACCCCACTAAACCCACTCGTTGCATAAATTACTCCAAAATAAAAAATAAAAATTCGTAGGGCGGGTTCGCGAAGCAACCCGCCGCGTGTGCATGCCAACTTACTGCCTGTGGCGAGAGATTCGGCGGGCTGCTTCGCGAACCCGCCCTACAGGTTAGGCGTTACCTTTGATTTTTAAAACTCTATCAACCGTGATTACTCTAAAAGTACTTGAGTTTATGGTAATACAAATATCATTCGCAGCATTTGTGACATAAAAGTTTTTCCCAACCTTTATAAAACACCTCTCTTCTGTCTCATTAATAACAGTAAAAAGCAATTTTTCAATCTCGTATTTTGAATAATTGCTCTTAAGCTTTTTATTAATCCTGCCATAAACAAGCTCGGTATAACAAATGCTTTTTAAAATTTCAGCTTTATTAATCGCCATTGCTTTACAACACCGCCAACACCGCATCACCCATCTCAACCGTACCGACCTTTGTACCACCTACGGTCATGATGTCGCCCGTGCGGTAGCCTTTGGCCAATACGGCTTTAACAGCGTTGTCCACGCGGTCAGCGGCTTGTACTTGATTCAAGCTGTGGCGGAGCATCATGGCGACGGATAAAATCATTGCCAATGGATTGGCGAGATTTTTGCCTGCGATGTCGGGGGCTGAACCGTGAATCGGTTCGTACAGGCCTTTGCCGTTGGCGTCGATGGAGGCGGAGGGCAGCATGCCGATGGAGCCTGTGAGCATGGAGGCGGCGTCGGAGAGGATGTCGCCAAACATATTACCTGTGACCATGACGTCGAATTGTTTTGGGTTGCGCACGAGTTGCATGGCGGCGTTGTCAACCAGCATGTGGCTTAACTCGACGTCGGGGTATTCGGCAGAGACTTCTATCATGACGTCGCGCCAGAGTTGCGTGGCTTCGAGGACGTTCATTTTATCGACGGAGCAGAGTTTTTTGGCGCGCTTTTGTGCAACTTTAAATGCACTGTGGGCGATGCGACGGATTTCGGTTTCGTTGTAAATCATGGTGTTGTAACCGACGCGCTCGTTGCCGTTTTCGGTGTCACGCAACTCGATGCCGCGCGGTTCGCCGAAGTAGATGTCGCCGACGAGTTCACGCACGATGATGATGTCCAGCCCTGAAATCACTTCGGCTTTGAGGGTGGATGCTTCGACGAGTTCTGGGTAAACCAGCGCGGGACGCAGGTTTGAGAAGACTTGCATTTCTTTGCGAATGGCGAGCAGGCCACGCTCTGGGCGCTGTTCGCGTGGGAGCACATCGTATTGTGGGCCGCCGACTGCGCCGAGCAGGACTGCATCAGATGCGTGGCATTTCGCCAATGTCTCGGGCGGGAATGGCACGCCAGTGGCGTCAACGGCACAGCCGCCGATGAGGGCGTTGTCCCAGCTGATGTCAAGGCCATCGGCTTTGAGTTTTTCGAGGACGCGCACGGCTTGTGCCATGATTTCTGGGCCGATGCCGTCGCCTGCGAGGAGGAGGATATTTTGAGTCATGAGTTCAACTGCCTAATGTAATTTTAAAATTTTGTTGGTAACAATGCGTGAATGCGTGGGTCAAATCGCGGTTTTGTTCAACCACGGAAACTTGAGTAAATGCTGCGCTTCAAATGCTTTGATGTCAGCGGCGTTGCGCAGGGTCAAGCCGATGTCGTCAAAGCCATTGGTCAAGCAATATTTGCGGTGGGTGCTGATCTCGAACGGAAATGCTTCGTCGCCTGCACGAACGAGCTGTGCGGGCAAATCGATGGTGATTTCAAAGCCGTTAAAACCTGCAGTCATGTGAAATAATTTATCGACTTGCGCGGATGTGAGCACAATCGGCAACAGACCGTTTTTATAACAGTTGTTAAAGAAAATATCGGCGAATGACGGCGCAATAATCGCTTTAAAACCATACTGCTGCAACGCCCACGGCGCGTGCTCGCGTGATGAACCACAGCCGAAGTTGCTGCGAGCGAC
>CALMCK010000156.1 GCA_937862845.1 uncultured Burkholderiaceae bacterium
ACCCAGTAACCAAGGTAAACGTAGGGTAGGTTGAGGCGTTTGGCGACACTGATTTGCCAGAGGACGTTGAATGTGCCCAGGCCATTGTAATCGATGTCTGTGTCGTAAAATGTGTAGACGGCGGATAAACCATCGGCGAGGCGGTCGATTAAGCTGACCATGACCAGCTGATTTTGCACATCGCGAAACTCAATCAAAAAACTGTCGACGCGGCTTTGCAATAAAAACTGTCGGTATTGTTCGGTGTCGTCTTTGGCCATGTCGCCCTCGGTGTGGCGCGATTTTTGGTAGCGCTGATACAGCGCAAAATGTTCGGGGTTGAACTCTAAATCGTGGGTGTCGGTGTGGAGGTGTGCCCAGCGTTTTTGAGCGCGGCGTTGGCTGCGGTTTTCTTTGAACTGCGCCACGTCGATGCGCAAAGACTGGCAGGCTTTGCAATCCGTGCAGCTGGGGCGATAGACATAAAGACCACTGCGGCGAAATCCCAAATGGATGAGTTGGCTGTAGTTGTCGGTGTCAATCGCGTCAGCGGGGGCGACCATTTGTGATGCGGCATTCGTGTTGGGCAAATAGCTGCAGGGGTATTCGGCGGTGAGGTAGATTTGCAGTTGCGTGAGATTTTGGTGGTCGCGATTCATTTTTGGTGGGCATCCAGTAGGTTCTCTATGCTCGCCATTGTAGTCCAATCAATGGGGGATTGCTGCATCAATCGGGCGCTCTGTATAAAGAAGCTCTCGCGGTCTATCGGTGCGCCGCCCAAGCTTTTGAGGTGTTGCGTCACTTGCTGACAATCAATGAGTGTGCCGCCTTGTGCCTTGAGAAAGTTCACCCAGCACGCCAGTGCGACTTTAGAGCCATCGGTCAAGGTGGTGAACATGGATTCGCCGAAAAACATTTTGCCAATCAGCACGCCATACAAACCCGCCACCAACACGTCATCGCGCCAAACCTCGACGCTAATGGCCAACTTGCGTCGGTGCAGCTCGGTGTAAGCGGCGCTTAACTCATCGGTGATCCACGTGCCGTCTTGGTCGGTGCGCGCCATGTTGGCGCAGGCGGAGATGACGCCTGCAAAGTCGCGATTGAGCGTGACACGCATGGGTGAGTGCGCTTGACGCGCCCATTGTTTGAGGCGTTTTGTGAGTGAGGCGGCGCATTTAAAATTCGCCGTGGGCAGCACCATGCGTGGATTTGGGCTGTGCCAAATCACGGGTTGTCCCTCGCTATACCAAGGAAACATGCCACGCATGTACGCTGCGTGTACCCAGTCTGCGTCAATGTGTAGGCTGATGGCGTAGACGTCTTCAAAGTGCGGCGCGTCGTTTAGAATCGCCAAATGGCTGGGGAAATCGTCGAAGTGCTCAAGAAATGGGATGCGGGTCGGCATGCGCTCAATCCATATTTGGGTGGCGCGGATGGCGGGTGTGGTGTCGGGTAGTGAACTCACCATGCGCGGTGTCGGCGATGTAGGATTTCAGTGCGGTCTTCACGCTGTTAAAAGCAATCTCATCCCATGGGATGTCAGCAAAGTCAAACAGCCGCACCGCCAATGTTTCGTGCCCCGCCTGAAACGTGCCCGTTAGGTGTGCGCGAAAAAAAACGTGAATCTGGCCAATGTGTGGAATGTCCACAAGGCAATACACAGGCTCAATCAACTCAACGGCAGCGCAAGCCTCCTCAAGGGTTTCGCGCGCCGCGCCTTGTGCCATGGTCTCGCCGTTTTCCATAAACCCAGCAGGCAAAGTCCACATGCCAGAGCCTGGCTCAATCGCTCGTTGACACAATAAAACCTGCTGGTTTATCACTGGAATGGTGCCGACCACGATTTTAGGATTGTCATAGTGAATCATGCCACATGCAGGGCACACCGCGCGCAGGCGCGAGTCGTCGGCAGGAATGATGTGCTCGGTTTGTGTGCCGCACTGGCTACAAAATAAAACGGACGGGGTCAATGGATGTGTGCTCATGGCCGTGATTGTGCCACAAGCGGCAGGGGCTTTGTGGGATAATGTCGCGGCATTTGTCTCTGCTAAAGCACTGTTTTTAACAGAGACGACATTCTTGTAACACGCACGAAAAACAGTGTTGCATATTCCATATTTCAAACAAGGCTCAACATGCCCCTCGATAAAGACATGGCCGACATCCTCGAACGCATGGCGCGTGCGAATGTCCCTGACTACCCAGAAATGGGTGCGGTGCTGGCTCGAGAATTCATTGATAAAAACTTGCCCGTGATTGATGTGAGACCGCTGCCTGTGCATCAGGTGCAGGACATACAGGTCGATGGTTGGCAGGGCGCATCGCTCAATGCGCGACTGTACACGCCGCGTGAAGCGAGTTGGACGGCGCCTTTGCCTGTGTTGCTGTGGTTTCACGGTGGTGGTTTCACTGTGGGTTCGATCACCAGTTATGATGCGGTGTGCCGTATGCTATGCGTGACAGGCGATGTCGCGGTGCTGTCGATAGATTATCGTCTCGCGCCCGAGGCGAAATTCCCCACGGCGGCAATGGATGCATATACTTCGTATCAATGGTTGCGAGCGCATGCCGCAGATTATGGGCTGGACTCAAACAAAATCATCATCGGTGGCGACAGCGCAGGTGGCACGCTCAGCGCGGCGACCTGCTTGATGGCGCGTGATGCGGGTTTGCCTCAGCCGCTGTTGCAGTTATTGGTTTATCCGGGGACATGCGGCTATGGTGAAACCTCGGCTTATCAAGAATATGCGTTGGGCTATCGACTGACCAAACCGATTATTGATTGGTTTTTCGGGAACTACCTCAACAGCGATGATGACCGCCGCGATGTGCGATTTGCGCCACTGTATGCCGAATCGCATGCAAACCTAGCACCTGCGTGGATTGCCATTGCTGAGTACGATCCGCTGGCCGATGATGGCCGCTTGTATGCCAAAAAATTGCAAGAGTCGGGCGTCGCCGCGCAATGCGTGCAATACGATGGCGTGATACATGGCTTTCTCACCATGGGTGGTGTGATTGCGCGCACGCATGAGCTGCATGCCGATATGGCAGAGGCGATACAGACGGCGCTGCAATAACGCTGCGATAGCGCTCGTCGGCATTTGCTCACGGCGCTCTCCGCAGACAATGCTGACAAAATAGCCAAACTAAAAAACCGATACAGCCTTGCTGTGCCAATTGATTATTCATTGATTAAAGACTTTCCATGTCATCGAACACCCCACACGAATCGCCCGCAACACAAAACTCCTCTCAACCGCACGTGCCCTACATGCCACTCATCATTGTGAGTTGTGCGATTTTAATGGTGACGATGGGGATTCGACAATCGAGTGGTTTGTTTGTCAAACCCTTGGTTGAAAGCACGGGATTGTCCATCAGCATCATCAGTTTGGCGATGGCGATTGGTCAATTTATGTGGGGTGTGGCGCAGCCTGTCGGTGGCTTGCTGGCCGAACGTGTCGGTACGCGCACGGTGGTGGCGATCGGTTTGAGTTTGCTGGCGATGGGCATGATGTTGATTTCGATGGTGCAGGGCGCGATTGGCGTGTTTGCGACCTTTGGCATATTGGCGGCGGTCGGTTCTGGTTTGGCGAGTTTTTCGGTGTTGATGGGCGCGGCGGCACAACAGGTGCCCGAGGAGCGTCGTGGTTTCGCTTCGGGTTTGATTAATTCGGGCAGCTCTTTGGGGCAGTTTGTTTTTGCGCCCTTAACGCAGTTTATGATTGGTGCATGGGGTTGGGTCACTGCGGCGGTGGGGCTGGGTGTATTGGCGCTGGCCGCTTTGCCTTTGTTGGCTTGGGTGACCAATAAAACCATCCAAATCGGTACAGCAGGCGCGGTGGTGCAGGAGCGTGTCGGCTTTGGGCGGGCGTGTCATTCGGGCAATTATCAATTGCTGCATTTGGGCTTTTTCACCTGCGGTTTTCACATTGCTTTTTTGGTCACGCATTTACCGGGTGAAATTTCTGCCTGTGGTTTGCCGTCGAGTTTGGCGGGTGTGTCGCTGGGGATTATCGGCGCGTTTAATATCGTCGGCAGTATTGCGGTCGGCCAACTGTGCCAAAAGCACTCGATGCCACGGATTTTGGGTTGGCTGTATCTGATTCGCGCGATTGCGGTGGTGGTGTATGTGTTTTCACCCAAAACCGAGTGGACGTGGTACATATTTGCCGCAGTGCTCGGTGCGTCATGGCTCGCGACTGTGCCGCCGACCGCGGGCATGGTTGGGCGTTTGTTTGGTCCGCGCAATCTGGCGACTTTATTTGGCATGACGATGTTGTCACATCAAGTCGGGGCGTTTTTGGGCGCGTATCTGGGTGGTTTGGCGGTGCAGTACACCCACAGTTATCACTGGATGTGGTGGGCGGATGCGGCGTTGGCCTTGATTGCGGCCTTGGCGAGTTTTGCCGTTAAAATGCCTGAAGCTAAAAAATAAATAAAGGGATTGTTTGAGTTTTGCATTCAAAAAGAGGTGGGCAATGCCCACCTCTTTTTGGGTTGAAAATACCGTTTAACTCAACAAGAAACCATGTTGGGCGAGTTGTTCGAGCGTGAACTTTAAGTGGGTTTTGATTTCATGGCGAATCGCATCTGGGTCGGTCAACGCGGTTTGCGTTTGGTTGTCGGTGAAGCCGAGTTTGCCTGCTTGGACGGTTTGCCATGCGATGTCCTCGAGTTGCTCGATGCTGTGTTGGCCATCGATTTTTTCTATCAATGCGGCCATCAAGGGGTTGTTGCCGATGATGTTGTGCAAGGCTCCTGTGACGCGACCCGTGAGGGCGATGTAGCGTCGCGCGGCGTCGTGCATGCGCGGCTTGGCGCTGATGGCGTTGGTGAATGTGAGGGCGGGTGTGTGCATT
>CALMCK010000157.1 GCA_937862845.1 uncultured Burkholderiaceae bacterium
TGGCCGACATCCCGATGCTGCCATTGTCAGCGGTTAAAACGCGTTACTACCTGCTCCTCACTGCCCAAGACCGCACAGGCGTCCTCGCCGACATCCCCCACATCCTCGCCGACCATGACATCTCGGTCGATGCCATGCTGCAAACCGAAGTCGACGACACCACCGCCCAAGCCCACATCGTCATCATGACGCATGTTTCACTCGAATCAAGTGTTGACTCGGCCGTGCTTAAAATCAAGGCGCTTGAAAGCATCACGGGTGAAGTGGTCAAGTTACGGGTTGAAGAGCTGGGTTAAGTGATTGATGGTGTTGAGTATGTGAGCGAAAAAGCGGGCGATGTGCCCGCTTTGTTGCCAACAAGCGAATTGTGGCGCAGAGTGTTGTGAATTTATATTGGTTTCGGCAGACAATCAGAGGTTTTCGAGTGCATGGCTAACGCCGTCATTCCCGCATGGGGTTAGCGAATCCATCTTTGATTTCCTAATCAATGGTTTATTTGACAGAGTGAGAAAGACAATGGCGATGAAGCGCCACACAAAAACATCATGAACATGATAAATAATTAGCATTTTCTATACATATCCGCCCTGAAGTGATAAGATAACTCAACTTTTTTATCACGTTATTGCCCCGCACAGCCATCCAAGGTCGAACATGGACACATTAGATATTCCCAGCGCCGCCGCACTCGATGTTCGACCGATTTGGCACGCTCTCACCGAAGCGCATCGACATTTGGCAGAATTAAAAGGCCTGTGCGAATCATTGCCCAACAGCGGCATATTGCTCGACACCCTGTCGATTCAAGAAGCCAAAGACAGCTCCGAAATCGAAAACATCATCACCACCCACGACGAGTTATACGCATTTGACTCAGGCAACGCCGCATCGCCCGCCGCCAAAGAAGTCCAGAACTACATCGCCGCGCTCAAAGTCGGCTTTAACGACGTCGCAGAGACAGGGCTAATCCGCCTGTCCACCATCCTCAAAGTCCAAGAACAGGTCGAACAAAACAACGCAGGGCTGCGCAAACTTCCCGGCACCGTGCTCAAAAACCAAGCCACAGGCCAAACCATCTACGAGCCACCACAAGACGCCACCCTCGTCGAGCAACTCATGCACCAACTCGTCCAATTCATCCACGCCGACGACACACTCGACCCCATCCTGCGCATGGCCATCGCCCACCACCAGTTTGAAAGCATCCACCCGTTTTACGACGGCAACGGCCGCACAGGGCGCATCCTCAACCTGCTCATACTGCAAAAAGAGCAACTGCTCAACCTCCCCGTACTCTACCTAAGCCGCTACATCACCTCCACCAAAGCACAATACTACCAACTGCTCCAAACCACCCGCGACACAGGCGACTGGGTCGACTGGTGCGTCTACATCACACGCGGCATCGCCATCACCGCAAAAAGCGAAGTGCAACTCGTCAAAAACCTGCGCACCCTCATGCACAGCACCAAGCACCGCCTGCGCGACCAACTGCCCAAAATCTACAACCCCGAACTGCTCAACAACCTGTTTCGCCACCCGTATACCAAAATCGAATTCGTTGAAAAAGACCTCGGCATCTCCCGCATCACCGCCGCCAAACACCTCGACGCACTCGCCCAACACGGCTTCGTCGAAAAAACCAAAGTAGGGCGGACGAATTTTTACATCAATCGACCGTTGTTTGAGCTGCTCACAGAGATTAAGTTGTCAGATTAAAAAATTGTCCGACCAATAAATAACAAACAAGGGAAGCAAACATGCCCACACTCAACTGGATAGGCAAGCAAGCCGTCGTACAGCACCACAAAGAAGTGCCATTTCGGCTCATTGAACCAGACGCCGAATTGTCATGCGGCGCAGCCGACAGCGGCAATCTCATCGTGCAAGGCGACAACCTGCACGCACTCAAAGCCCTGCTGCCGCGCTATGCGGGACAGGTCAAATGCATTTACATCGACCCGCCGTACAACACGGGCAATGAGGGCTGGGTGTACAACGACAACGTCAACAGCCCAGAAATCAAAAAATGGCTCGGCGAAGTGGTCGGCAAAGAGGGCGAAACCCTCGACCGTCACGACCGCTGGCTGTGCATGATGTATCCGCGTTTGTTGCTGCTTAAGCAGTTTTTGCATGAAGATGGTGTAATTTTTATGTCTATTGATGATGACGAAATGCATCATTTACGAGCGCTTGCAGATGAGATTTTTGGTGCAAAAAATAGGTTGGCGACATTCGTTTGGAGAACGGATGGTAATTTTGATAATCAAGCAAAAATTAAAAACTGTCATGAGTACATTATTGTTTACGCAATTACCCCCGAAAAATTTAAACATCCAGAGGTTGTTGACCCCACAGTGGACGAAAATAGCAAGTTGAATCGACCTATTATAAGAAATACAATTGTTAAAAATGGCGCAAAAAACCCTATAAGCAAAGTGATGTTGCCTATTGGATTTCCTGCTGATTTCAATAACGGTGTCGTTGAAAAAAGAGAAAATAAATGGCCCAAGTATACGAAAAATGTTGAAGTTAAAGAAAATGTACTTGTTTGTGGAGTTGAAGCTGAAAGTGGCTGGAGTTCAAAAGACTTATTAATCAAATTTATTGAAGCTGATTTTAAAGAAATTCTTGATACAAAAGGACAAAAGACTCGATTTGTCTTAACGGCAACTGGTGCAATAGAATCAATAAAAGAACGCGAAACGGCAAGCCACGTGATTTCTGTAATTGGGAACGTGGGTAGCACTCAAGCGCAGTCTGTAGAGTTGACAAATATGGGGTTTATTTTTTCTTACCCCAAGCCAGTTGATTTGATTGCATATTTATTATCAATGCATTCGGATAAATCAGGGCTTGTTTTAGACAGTTTCGCAGGTTCTGGCACCACCGCCCACGCTGTTCTAAAACAAAACACCGAGGACGGCGGTAATCGCCGTTTCATCCTCGTCGAAATGGATGAGAACATCGCTGAAAATGTGACGGCGGAGCGGGTGCGCCGCGTGGCGAGGGGTTACACCAATGCAAAAGGGCAGGCGGTGGCGGGTTTGGCGGGTGAGGGCGGTGGTTTTCAGTTTTGTCGTTTGTCGCCTGAGCCGTTGTTCAATGCGGATGGGCCGATACGGGCGGATGTGACGTTTGCACAGTTGGCGGAGTTTGTTTGGTTTATGGAGACGGGTTCGGGCTGGGAGGGCACTGGTGTGGCGTCGCCTTTGCTGGGGCTGCATGACAAGCGTGCGGTGTTTATGCTGTACAACGGCATTTTAAAAGACAAGTCGGATGTGGGCGGCAATGTGTTGAACAACCGAACGCTGTCGTATTTGGACGAGATTATGGCGCGGGCGTTGCCTGATTTTGATGGGCAGCGGGTGATTTATGGGGCGCGTTGTCGCTTCGATAAGGCGAAGTT
>CALMCK010000158.1 GCA_937862845.1 uncultured Burkholderiaceae bacterium
ATTTTTGTTTGAGCATTTATTTTTATTTTCTTTATCAGACTGCAAGAAAATAGTTTGGTCGGGCTCGTTTTTGTCCATGATTGAGGTGTTGCGCGTTCTGCGCAACGGGCTTTAATCTGCTTAAACCTGTCGTCCGCCAGCGCTTGGTAGTGGCCAAGCACCAAATCTCATCAGCCAGTCAACGTCGATTTACTCGCGCAATGTGCCGCTACAGACATGTCGCCGAGAACCTTTGGAGTGATTCATGGCTCAAGCCCAAACTTACTCATTCACCGAGAAAAAGCGTATTCGCAAAAGTTTTGCGAAGCGTGAGGTGGTGCAAGAAGTACCTTATTTGCTCGAAACGCAATTGCGTTCTTACTACGAATTTTTACAAGCCCACATTGCGCCGATGGAGCGCGATGCGAGTGGTTTACAAGCAGCATTTTCTTCGATTTTCCCAATCTCTTCACACAATGGCATGGCACGTTTGGAATTCGTTTCTTACGAGTTGGCCAACCCTGTTTTTGACGTTAAAGAATGTCAACAACGTGGTTTGACGTACTGCTCTGCGCTGCGCGCGAAAGTTCGTTTGGTGTTGATGGACAAAGAAGCATCGAAGCCGACGATTAAAGAAATCAAAGAACAAGAAGTCTACATGGGCGAAATGCCTTTGATGACCAACACAGGTTCTTTTGTCATCAATGGCACCGAGCGTGTGATTGTGTCTCAGCTGCATCGCTCGCCGGGCGTGTTCTTTGAACACGACAAAGGCAAAACGCACAGCTCAGGTAAATTGCTGTTTTCTGCACGCATCATTCCTTACCGTGGTTCATGGCTCGACTTTGAGTTCGACCCTAAAGACGTGTTGTACTTCCGCGTCGATCGCCGCCGTAAAATGCCTGTGACGATTCTGCTTAAGGCCATCGGTATGATGCCTGAACAAATTTTGTCAGAATTCTTCGAGTTCAATCAAGTGAAACTCGCTGCTGAAGGCGGCTTCATTCCAGTCATCCTCGAGCGTCTCAAAGGTGAAGTCGCGCGTTTTGACATCGTCGATAAGTCAGGCGCTGTGCTGGTTGCACGCGACAAGCGTGTCACGGGCAAACACATTCGCGACATCGAAAAATCAGGTCTCAAAGAAATCGCAGTGCCTGAAGATTACTTGCTCGGTTTGGTGCTCGCTAAAAACGTTGTTGATGCCGACACAGGCGAAGTGATTGCCAATGCGAATGCCGAGTTAACTGAAGAACTGCTCAAAAAACTGCGTGTGGCAGGCATCGACTCTGTCGAAACCTTGTACACCAATGAACTCGATCGCGGTCCATTCATCTCCAGCGCCTTGCGCTTGGACGAAACGGCTGATCAAATGGCCGCACGTATTGCCATTTATCGCATGATGCGTCCTGGTGAGCCACCGACCGAAGACGCGGTTGAAGCTTTGTTCAATCGTTTGTTCTACAGCCCAGATGCGTATGATTTGTCGCGCGTTGGTCGCATGAAATTCAACCGTCGCTTGAGCCGTGGCTCAGACGAAGGCTCTATGGTTTTGGACGACACGGACGTGTTGGACGTGATTAAGCTGCTCGTCGATTTGCGCAATGGCAATGGCGAAGTCGATGACATCGATCACTTGGGAAATCGCCGCGTGCGTTGCGTCGGTGAACTGACAGAAAACCAATTCCGCTCAGGTCTCGCGCGCGTTGAGCGTGCAGTCAAAGAGCGTTTGGCTCAGGCCGAATCAGAAGGTTTGTTGCCACATGATTTGATCAACTCTAAACCGATTTCATCGGCGATTAAAGAGTTCTTCGGTTCATCACAGCTCTCACAATTTATGGATCAAACCAATCCATTGTCTGAAATCACCCACAAGCGTCGCGTCTCAGCACTCGGCCCGGGCGGTTTGACACGTGAGCGTGCAGGCTTTGAAGTTCGTGACGTTCACCCGACGCATTATGGTCGTGTGTGCCCGATTGAAACGCCAGAGGGACCAAACATTGGTTTGATTAACTCTATGTCGATTTATGCGCGCTTGAACGAATACGGTTTTTTAGAAACGCCTTATCGTCGCGTGATTGACAACAAAGTCACCGACCAAATCGATTATTTGTCTGCGATTGAAGAAGGTAAATTCGTGATTGCGCAGGCGAATGCTGAGCTGGACAACAAAGGAAAATTCGTTAATGAATTGGTCTCTGTGCGCGAAGCGGGCGAGTCGATGTTGGTTTCCCCAGAGCGTATTCAATACATGGACGTTGCGCCATCGCAAATCGTCTCGGCAGCTGCCTCGTTGATTCCGTTCCTCGAACACGATGATGCGAACCGTGCATTGATGGGTTCAAACATGCAACGTCAAGCAGTCCCTTGCTTGCGCGCCGAAAAAGCAGTGGTGGGCACGGGCATCGAGCGCACGGTTGCGGTCGACTCGGGCACTGCGGTACAAGCATTGCGCGGTGGTTCAGTTGACCACATCGATGCGAACCGTATTGTGATTCGCGTCAACGACGATGAAGCCGTTGCTGGTGAAGTCGGTGTGGATATTTACAACATGATTAAATACACACGTTCGAATCAAAACACCAACATCAACCAACGCCCGATTGTGAAAAAAGGCGACGTGGTGGCACGCGGTGACGTGATTGCCGACGGTGCATCGACGGATCTGGGTGAGTTGGCCTTGGGGCAAAACATGATGGTCGCGTTCATGCCTTGGAATGGTTATAACTTCGAAGATTCGATTTTGATTTCTGAGCGCGTGGTGTCAGACGATCGCTACACCTCGATTCACATTGAAGAATTGACTGTGGTTGCTCGCGACACCAAGCTGGGTGCAGAAGACATCACACGTGATATTTCAAACTTGGCCGAATTGCAGCTCAATCGTTTGGACGACTCAGGCATCATCCACATCGGTGCAGAAGTCGCTGCGGGTGACGTATTGGTGGGTAAAGTCACGCCAAAAGGCGAGACGCAACTCACGCCAGAAGAAAAACTGTTGCGTGCGATTTTCGGTGAAAAAGCCTCTGACGTAAAAGACACGTCTCTGCGCGTACCAGGCGGCACAACGGGCACTGTGATTGACGTGCAGGTATTCACTCGCGAAGGCACGCCACGCGATGCCCGCGCAGAGTCGATTATCCAATCGGACTTGAACAGTTATCGTCATGACTTGAATGACCAAATGCGAATCGTTGAAGGCGATGCCTTTATCCGTCTCGAAAAAATGTTGACGAATAAAATCGCCAACGGTGGCCCAAACAAACTCGCCAAAGGCGCGAAAATCACCAAAGATTATCTGCACGATTTGGCAGACAAATACAAGTGGTTTGACATCCGCCTTGCCGACGATGCATCCGCATCATCAATGGAAGCAGTGCGTGAGTCACTCGAGCAAAAGCGTGCGCAGTTCAACAACGCATTTGAAGAAAAACGCAAAAAACTCACCCAAGGCGATGACCTGCAAGCGGGCGTCATCAAAATGGTTAAAGTGTATTTGGCCGTTAAACGTCGTCTGCAACCGGGTGACAAAATGGCGGGTCGTCACGGTAACAAAGGTGTGGTTTCACGCATTGTTCCTGTCGAAGACATGCCGCACATGGCCGATGGCACCGCTGTTGACATCGTTCTGAACCCGCTCGGCGTACCATCGCGTATGAACGTCGGTCAGGTGCTTGAAGTGCATTTGGGCTGGGCCGCTAAAGGCCTCGGCTGGCGCATCGATAAGATGTTGGCTGACCAAGTAAAAATCGAAAAGCTGCGTAAATTCCTCGAAGAAATTTACAACGGTTCTGGCCAATCGGTGGACTTTAAATCGTTGACCGACGAAGAGGTTTTTGCCTTGGCAGAAAACTTGAAAAACGGTGTGCCATTCGCAACGCCAGTGTTTGACGGCGCCAGCGAAGCTGAGATTTTACGCATGCTCGACTTGGCATTCCCTGACGACGATCCTGCGACTTCATTGCGCGGCTTCACGCCAAGCAAAACCCAAGTGCGTTTGTACGATGGCCGCACGGGCGATATGTTTGAGCGTCACGTCACCGTCGGCTACATGCACGTACTGAAACTGCATCACTTGGTCGATGACAAAATGCACGCCCGCTCGACAGGTCCATACTCATTGGTCACGCAGCAGCCACTCGGTGGTAAGGCGCAGTTCGGTGGCCAGCGTTTCGGTGAGATGGAGGTGTGGGCACTTGAAGCATACGGTGCGTCATACATCTTGCAAGAGATGTTGACCGTCAAGTCCGATGACATCAACGGCCGTACAAAAATGTACGACAGTTTGGTCAAAGGCGAGCACGAAATCGATGCAGGTATGCCAGAGTCATTCAATGTGTTGGTCAAAGAGATACGCTCATTGGGCGTTGATATTGATCTCGAACGAATTTAACAGGAGCGGTAATTATGAAAGCATTGCTCGACTTATTTAAACAAGTCCAAAAAGACGACAATTTTGAGGCGATTAAGGTCGGCCTCGCGTCGCCAGAAAAAATCCGCTCATGGTCTTTCGGTGAAGTCAAAAAACCAGAAACGATTAACTACCGCACGTTCAAACCTGAACGCGATGGTTTGTTTTGCGCCAAAATTTTTGGCCCGATTAAAGACTACGAATGCTTGTGCGGCAAATACAAACGCCTCAAACACCGTGGTGTGATTTGTGAGCGTTGTGGCGTTGAAGTCACGTTGACCAAAGTTCGTCGCGAACGCATGGGCCACATCGAACTCGCAGCACCTGTCTCGCACATTTGGTTTTTAAAGTCTCTGCCATCACGACTCGGCATGGTGCTGGACATGACGTTGCGGGACATCGAACGTGTCTTGTACTTTGAAGCATACGTGGTGATTGAGCCGGGCATGACGCCGCTCAAGCGTTGCCAAATCATGACCGAAGATGACTTCTATGCCAAAACAGAAGAGTACGGCGATGAGTTCCGCGCTTTGATGGGCGCAGAAGGCATCCGCGAGTTGTTGCAAAACTTGGATGTCCCTGCAGACATCGAGAAATTGCGCGCCGATTTGCAAGCGACATCATCTGATGCGAAGATTAAAAAAATCGCCAAGCGTTTGAAGATTCTCGAAGCATTCGGTCGTTCAGGTATCAAGCCTGAGTGGATGGTGCTCGAAGTATTGCCAGTGCTGCCACCAGATTTGCGCCCGCTCGTGCCGCTCGACGGTGGTCGTTTCGCCACGTCGGACTTAAATGATTTGTACCGTCGCGTGATTAACCGCAACAACCGCTTGAAGCGTTTGTTGGAATTGCGCGCACCTGAAATCATCACCCGCAACGAAAAACGCATGCTGCAAGAAGCGGTCGATTCATTGCTCGACAATGGACGTCGTGGTAAAGCGATGGCCGGCGCGAACAAACGCGCTCTGAAATCACTCGCCGACATGATCAAAGGTAAAGGCGGTCGTTTCCGTCAAAATCTGTTGGGTAAACGTGTCGATTACTCTGGTCGTTCAGTGATTGTGGTGGGCCCACAGCTCAAACTGCATCAATGCGGTTTGCCAAAGTTGATGGCGCTTGAGTTGTTCAAACCATTCATCTACAACAAGCTCGAAATCCAAGGTTTGGCCAACACGATTAAAACCGCCAAACGCATGGTCGAAATGCAAGAGCCTGTGGTTTGGGATATTCTTGAAGAAGTGATTCGTCAACACCCTGTGTTGCTGAATCGCGCACCAACCTTGCACCGTTTGGGTATTCAAGCGTTTGAGCCCGTCTTGATTGAAGGCAAAGCGATTCAACTGCACCCACTCGTTTGTGCGGCATTCAATGCCGACTTTGACGGTGACCAAATGGCGGTTCACGTGCCTTTGTCCATCGAAGCGCAGACCGAAGCACGCACGCTCATGCTCGCGTCAAACAACATCATGTTCCCCGCATCGGGCGAGCCATCTGTTGTGCCGTCGCAGGATATCGTGTTGGGCTTGTACTACGCGACCCGCGCGAAAACCAATGGCATTGGCGAAGGCATGTTCTTCGCCGACGTCAACGAAGTGCGCCGCGCCTACGAGGCCAAAGAAGTCGGCTTGACCACACGCATCACGACACGCATCACCGAGTTTGATATCGATGAAGCGGGCGATCACACGCCACGCCTCAAGCGCTATGAAACCACTGTGGGTCGCGCATTCTTGTCAGAAATTTTGCCAGCGGGCTTGTCGTTTGAAGTCATGAACAAAACGCTCAAGAAAAAAGAAATCTCTAAACTGATTACTTTGGTCTTCCGCAAATGCGGTTTGAATGAAACGGTGTTGTTCGCCGATCGCCTCAAATCAAATGGTTTTAATTTGGCGACACTCGCGGGTATTTCTATC
This sequence comes from uncultured Burkholderiaceae bacterium, assembly GCA_937862845.1. Classification (GTDB taxonomy): domain Bacteria; phylum Pseudomonadota; class Gammaproteobacteria; order Burkholderiales; family Burkholderiaceae; genus Hydromonas. The sequence continues at coordinate 6,301 of CALMCK010000158.1, forward strand.
TGTATCGACGACATGTTGATTCCAGACGTGAAAGAAGGCTTGATCAACGCCGCATCAAAAGAAGTCAAAGAAATCGAGCGTCAATACGCATCGGGTCTCGTGACATCTGGCGAGCGTTATAATAAAGTGATTGACATCTGGGGTCGCGCCTCTGACCAAGTCGGTAAAGCGATGATGGAAAACTTGTCTACCGATGCAGTCAAAGATCGCCATGGCAATGACACGCGCGAAGAGTCATTCAACGCGATTTACATGATGGCCGACTCCGGTGCACGTGGTTCTGCAGCGCAGATTCGTCAGCTTGCTGGTATGCGTGGTTTGATGGCGAAACCAGACGGCTCGATTATTGAAACACCGATTACGGCGAACTTCCGTGAAGGCTTGAACGTGTTGCAATACTTTAACTCGACCCACGGTGCGCGTAAAGGTTTGGCCGATACCGCTCTGAAAACAGCGAACTCGGGTTACCTGACCCGTCGTCTCGTGGACGTGACGCAAGATTTGGTCGTGGTTGAAGACGACTGCGGCACGACCAACGGCGTGGCGATGAAAGCCATCATCGAAGGTGGTGAAACCATCGAAGCCTTGGCCGATCGTATTTTTGGTCGCGTTGCAGCGGCTGATGTGATCAACCCAGAGACTCAAGAAACCGTGTTTGAAGCAGGCACGTTGTTGGCCGAAGACCATGTTGAGCTGATTGAAAAACTCGGCATTGACGAAGTCAAAGTACGCACCGCACTGAACTGTGACACACGCTACGGCTTGTGTGCCAAATGCTACGGTCGTGACTTGGGTCGCGGTGGTTTGATTAACAAAGGTGAAGCCGTCGGCGTGATTGCAGCGCAATCGATTGGTGAGCCAGCCACACAGCTGACCATGCGTACCTTCCACATCGGTGGTGCCGCACAGCGTGCTGCTGTT
>CALMCK010000159.1 GCA_937862845.1 uncultured Burkholderiaceae bacterium
GAAAAGCTGTGATTCCAACGAGACAGGAAAGCTGCGCTTGTCACTGGATTCCCGCCAAACCCATGCGGGAATGACGGCTGATGTGGGTTGTGATGCGAACGATACGAATCAAGGAGTGAGATGAGTGATGCGTGTGCTTTGAAAACAATACTGGATTCGACGCATTAAAAACCCTCGCTGTGGCGCGAGGGTTTTTTGATGAAAAAGACGGTGATTTTTAAGAAAGGCTGCCGTCTTTTACATGTTCGGCGGCTTACTCGACGGTGACCGATTTCGCCAAGTTGCGCGGTTTGTCGACGTCGGTACCGCGCTCGAGTGCGGTGTGATAGGACAATAGCTGCAAAGGCAGTGTGTGCAAAATCGGGGAGAGCAGGCCGGCATGATCGGGGAGGTTAATCACATGGATGCCTTCGCCTGATTCTATCAGCGTGTCGCGGTCGGCAAAAATATACAGCTGTCCTGCGCGGGCGCGGACTTCTTGAAGGTTTGATTTGAGTTTTTCAATCAATGCGTCGTTGGGGGCGATGGCGAGTATGGGCATGTGTTCGTCAACCAGCGCCAGCGGGCCGTGTTTGAGCTCGCCTGCGGCGTAGCTTTCGGCATGAATGTAGGTGATTTCTTTGAGCTTGAGTGCGCCTTCCATGGCGACGGGCCAGTGGATGCCGCGACCAAGGAAGAGTGCGTGGTTGTGTGCGGCGAAGGCTTTGGCCCAAGGTTTGATTTCTTCTTCGAGCAATAAAACCTGCTGCATGGCGACGGGCAGGTGGCGCAGTTGTTTGAGGTATTCGGTTTCTTGTGCGGTGGATAAACGGCCGTTGACTTTCGCGAGCACCAGTGTCAATACGAACAAAGATGACAGCTGGGTGGTGAATGCTTTGGTCGAGGCGACGCCGATTTCTGGGCCTGCTCGGGTGAGGAATTTGAGCTGGCTTTGACGCGTGAGCGCCGATTCTGGCGCATTGCAAATGGATAGGGTGACGGCAGACAGACCGTTGTGCAGCTCTTTGGCGTGTTGCAAGGCGGCGATGGTGTCGGCGGTTTCACCTGATTGCGAGATGGTGATGATGAGGGTGTTCGCTTGGGCGACGCTTTTGCGGTAGCGGTATTCGGAGGCGATTTCAACATTGGTTCGAACACCTGCGACGTCCTCCAACCAGTAACGTGCAACCATGCCTGCGTGGTAGCTGGTGCCGCAAGCGAGGATGAGGATGTTGGTGATGTCGGGGAACAGCTCGAGCGCGCTGGCACCGAACAACTGTGGGCTGATGGATTTTGCACCACTGACCATTTCGAGGGTGTTGGCGACGACTTCGGGTTGCTCGAAGGTTTCTTTTTGCATGTAGTGGTCGTACAGGCCGAGGCTGACGGCGTCGGCGGAGAGCTCGCTGGTGTGAATCTCGCGCTCGACGAATTCACCCGAAGCGGCGCGAATGCGGTGGGCATCGACGGTGATTTCGACCACGTCGCCCTCTTCGAGGTAGATCACATCGCGGGTCTCGGACAGCAATGCCGAGGTGTCAGAGGCAATGTAGTTGCCTCGCTCGCCTACGCCGATCAGCATCGGTGCGCCTTGGCGTGCGCCGATGATGTGATGTGGCTCGTCGGCACGCATGACGGCGATGGCGTATAAGCCTTTGAGGCGTTTGGTCGCTTGAAAGACGGCCTCGTATAAATCAAGACCGCTCACGCACAGTTGATGAATCAAGTGTGTCATGACTTCGGTGTCGGTGTCGGAGGTGAATGCATACCCAGCGGCACTGAGCTCTCGCTTGATTTCTTCAAAGTTTTCAATGATGCCATTGTGCACAAGGCACAGACTGACACCATTTGAGTTCGAGGTCATCGGGTGCGCATTGCGCAATGCGGGTGCGCCGTGGGTTGCCCAACGGGTGTGGGCAATGCCGACAGTCGCTTCAATGTGTTTTGAATTGGTTTGTGCTTCGAGCTGGGCGACACGCTCGAGTGAGCGTTCGGTTTGCACCACACTGTCCGCATCCAGAAAACCGATGCCCGTGGAGTCATAGCCACGGTATTCGAGTTTTTTGAGTCCGTCAATGAGTAAAGGGATGATGTTGCTGCTGCCTACGGCTGCGACGATGCCACACATGGGGAGTCCTTAGTTTAAAAAACGATGTCGTGATTATATCGTTATTCGCCACGTGAAATTTGATTTTGATGGCTTTGGATGTTGACCGTTCACTCACCCGCATTCGAATCTGACGCCATTCAAATAAAGTGCGGACATGGCTTTAGGCAATGCGGCTGGCGACTTTTAAACGATTAAGCCGCGTCCTTCATAATGGTATTCAAATAAGCGCGCAGTCGGGCCGGGCGCAGCGGTTTGTACCAAATAACGGCACCGGTTGTTTGAACCGCGGCGGCCAGCTCGGTGCTGGTGTCGCCGGTGAGTAACAAGCAATGTGCCGTCGCCATGCCAGGGAGTTTGCGTGCGGCACAAATAATGTCCAAGCCATTTTCGTCAGGAATGCTCAGATGGTAATCAGAAATCACCATGTCGAAAGCGCCCTCTTCCGTGACACTTTCACGCAGCATTTCTGCAGAGAGCACCTCTGTGACATCCATACCCCAACTCTCGAGCAGCTCACCCAGACTCTCCAATGCCGTTTCATCATCGTCAACAATCGCCACCCGCACACCTGCAAGGTGATCCTCTGTGTCGATGCGCGCCATGGCCAAATGGCTTGATTCTTCTAGCGGCTCAACCTGCGAGACGATGAGGCCAAAGCTGCTGCCCTGTTTCATCACGGATTGCACCAACAGCTTCGCACCCAGCAAACGCGCCATCCTCTCGGAAATCGCCAAGCCCAAACCGACGCCGCCTTGCACGCGCTGCTGTGCGTCTTCTAGACGCAAATACTCTTGGAAAATCTGCCGTGCTTTCTCCGTCGGTACGCCGCTGCCAGTGTCATACACCATCAGACGCAATGTCTGCGCATTGATGGCGCGCACACCCACCACCACGCCACCCTCGTCGGTGTAGCGCAAGGCATTGCTGACGAAGTTAGAAAGAATACTGTAGAGCATGCCTTCATCGGACAACACCCATGCCCGCGAGCTGCGTACGTTGAAGCTCAGGCCTTTAGCAGCGGCGGTATCGGCGAACTCAATTTGCAATCGATTGAACAAACGCTGGATGGGAAAACGCGTGAACTCGGGTTTGACCACACCCGCATCGAGCCGAGAGAGGTTGAGCATGGCATTGAAAGATTGACTCAATGAGTCAATTGCCAAGTCGATTTTCTTTAAGGTTTCTCCGACCGCAGGCACTTGGTTTTTGCGTTGCGCATCATTGGTCAACAACGCGAGCGCATGCAGTGGTTGCCGCAAGTCATGACTGGCAGCGGAAAGATAACGTGATTGAGATAAATTCGATTGTTCAAGCGCGGTGTTTTTTTGCTGCAGCACACCGACCAATTCCGTGTTTTCATGTCTGATTTTAAGCAGTTTGCCTATCATGTTATTGGTGACCCGCAAGAAAAACAACTGTGCCAATACAGACACCAATAATTGTGCCATCAAAAGTTTCGATGCATCCGTGCCCCACGAGAGCAGTGCAAACATCACATGAATGGCCGTCGCCACTACTAAAGCACTATAAATACGGGCAAATCGCACCACCAGCGCGATTGCAGAAAGTGAAATGATGCTGACTAGAAACATGTACTGCTGCACCTGTATCACATCTCGAGTCAGGTAAAACACCAAACCGTAAGCGTTCCACCACGCCACAATCAAAAAACCCACCAGCATCAACAGCCACAAATCACCATATGAACCCGCAGCCACCCATCTGGGGAACCGTCTGACACAAAAATAGCTGAACACAGCAATCACCAACAAGCTGGCGCCGAGCAAAATATGGATTCGTGGGCTCAATGTGTTGAGAAAAATCAATGTGCTCATCACATAACCAAAGAAATTAATCCCTAAAAAAAAGGGAAAAGCCTGTGCCGTCATGCGCATGCGCTCTTCATATTGAGCTTTTTCATTGGGGCCGAATAAAAAACCCCAAGGAGACGCCAGCGCGGACGAAAGATTTTTCCCGTTCTTTAACATTGCTCAACCCATCACTGTTTATAAGGTTGACTGTGGCTTGTATTGACCCAACAACTCTGGATTGTCATGCACCATGCTGATGGCTTGCGTGCGCGAATGCACACCCAAAGCGCGCAAAATACCGACCACATGGCTTTTCACTGTGCCGATGGTGGCGCCGACCGAGTCGCTGATTTCTTGATTTGAGCAACCTTTGGTGATGAGATAAAGCACCTCTTGTTGACGGGGCGTCAATGTCGAGCCACCGCCCGAACCGCCGCGCTCAGCACGTGTGCGTTTGCCAGCGCCGCCACTCATGGCCACTGTCAATAATTCTGGTGGCACGTAGACACCGCCAGACAAAATCAAGCGAACCGCTGAAACCAGCACTTCTGCTTTGGCATTTTTCACCATAAAACCTGAAATGTTGTGGCGATAGGCCGATTGAATCAAATGTAAATCTTCTTGGCCAGACAACACAGCGACAGGCACGCTTGGGAACTGTGCGCGGACAGTCTCTAATGCAGCCAAACCATGCGCATCGGGCAAGGTCAAATCAAGCAACACGAGGTCAAGATCGCTGTTCATGCCGATAATATCAAGTGTCTGTGCGAGTGTCTCTGCTTCTAAAATCACACAGCCCTGGCTTAAAACATCTTGTAAGATTGGCTTTAAGCCTGAACGCACCAAACCATGGTCGTCCACAATTAAAATTTTATTGCTCATGGCAATGTCCTTTTCTGTTTAAAAAACTACTAAATTCCCATGCCTTCTGCTGTTTTTCAATGCCTGTTGGGCATTGAGTCAACATCGATGGTTCTCAATATGATCTGCGGCGCCCCACATCGAACGACCACAGTTTTGCTACTTCACTTCACTACTTTTACAGGTCGTTGCCAACCTGTTAAAGTCATTTGCTTCGGGCGCGAAAACGTCAACTCGCCCGCGGGTGCATTTTTAGTAATCGTCGAACCCGCGCCTATCGTCGCACCCGCACCGACCGTGACGGGCGCGATGAGCTGCGTGTCAGATCCGATGAATGCGCCATCGCCGATGACGGTTTGAAACTTATTCACACCGTCGTAGTTGCATGTGATCACACCTGCGCCGATGTTCACGCCTGCGCCGATGGTCGAGTCGCCGATATAGGACAAGTGGCTCACTTTCGAGCCAGTGCCGACTGTTGATTTTTTGATTTCAACAAAGTTGCCAATGTGCGCGCCGTCCGCCAAAACCGCCTCTGGTCGCAGCCGCGCAAACGGTCCGATGCTCGCACGCGCACCGATATTCGCACCATCGATGTGGCTAAATGCCGCGACTTTGGTGCCTGCTGCAATGTGTGCATTGCGTATCACACAGTTCGGCGCGATGCACACATCATCGCCCAACACCACACGGCCTTCAAACACACAACCAACGTCAATGCTCACGTCCATGCCGCACACCAGCTCACCGCGCACATCAATGCGCGCAGGGTCAGCGAGCGTCACACCCGCGTCAAGCAAGGCGTGCGCGACGTTGCTGCGCAAAACCGCTTCCAGCTCGGCGAGCTGCGCCTTGCTGTTCACGCCCAGCGTTTCCCACGCGTGCTCTGGTTGAGCAGTATTGACTGGCACACCATCGTTGACCGCCATGCCAATCACATCCGTGAGGTAATATTCGCCTTGCGCATTGTCGTTGGACAATTGCGACAACCATTTTTTTAACAGCAAGGTCGGCGCAATCAGCACGCCCGTATTGACCTCTTGAATCAATCGCTCCGCCTCGGTGGCGTCTTTGTGTTCGACGTTTTTCAGCACAGCACCTGCCTCATCGCGCACGATTCTGCCGTAGCCCGACGGGTCTTGCAGATTGACAGTCAACAGGGCGACACCCTTCTGTGCCGCAGACAATAAGCGCTGCAACGTGTCCACATGGGTCAACGGCACATCGCCATACAAAACCAAAGTTGGGTGTGCATCATTGAGGTGCGGCGCAGCCAACTGCAACGCATGCCCCGTGCCCAGCTGCGGCATTTGCTCGACAAACACCACATCACTCGCCGCACTCGCGGCGCGCACCTGCTCGGCCTCATGACCGACCACGACGCACAGCTTCGCCGCATCCAGCGCCCGCGCTGCGTCCAACACATGATGCAGCAAGGCTTTGCCCGCCAAGGGGTGCAACACTTTGGGCAGCTTCGAGCGCATTCGTGTGCCCTTCCCTGCTGCCAATACCACCACGTTTATCATAGATTTCCCAAGAAACAAGACTTAACCAATAGTGGTTAGGTAATTTTACGCATATAATTTATAGAAGAATATCACAAATTTGCCGATTTGGACATCTGTGTGTTCATTTTATTCATTTAGTCGCACTTTTGTTGTGACAAATGCACTCAAACCACCCCCTGGAACACCTCGCTGGCACCCAAACCATGGCACAAATGCTCGAACACAGATACAATGATTTCCTTTTTTGAAGCACATCATGCACACACACCGCACCGAACACAGTCAGCAAACCATTGTCGCCATCGCCACCGCCTCAGGTCGTGGTGGCGTCGGCGTGGTGCGTGCATCTGGCTCGGCAGCGGCAATCAATGCATTGATGCAAGCCATCTGCAACAAAACCCTCACGCCGCGCCACGCGACTTATGGCGCATTTCTCGACGCAAATCAACAAGCTATTGACCACGGTCTCGCGCTGTATTTCAACGCACCGCATTCATACACGGGCGAGCATGTGTTGGAACTGCAAGGCCACGGCGGCCCCGTGGTCATGCAATTGCTGTTGCGTCGCTGCTTACAAGCAGGTGCCGCGCACGACGTGCGCCTCGCCAGCGCAGGCGAATTCACCGAACGTGCTTACCTCAATGACAAAATGGATTTGGCGCAAGCCGAGGCCGTCGTCGACCTCATCGAAGCATCGACCGAGGCCGCCGCCAAAAGCGCGGTGAAATCACTCACAGGCGAGTTTTCCGACAAAATCCACGACCTCGTCGCACAGGTCGTGCACCTGCGCATGCTGGTCGAGGCAACCCTCGACTTCCCCGAAGAAGAAATCGACTTCCTCGAAAAAGCCAACGCTTACGGCCAACTCGACCGCATCCAAACGCAACTCGCCGCCGTCCTCGCCACCGCCAAACAAGGTGCATTGCTGCGCGATGGCGTCAACGTCGTGTTGGTCGGTCAGCCAAACGTCGGCAAATCCTCGCTGCTCAACGCACTCGCGGGCGAAGACATCGCCATCGTCACGCCCATCGCAGGCACCACCCGCGACACCGTCACACAAGCTGTACAGATACAAGGCGTGCCACTCAACATCATCGACACAGCAGGTCTGCGCAGCACCGAGGATTTGGTTGAGCAAATCGGTATTGAGCGCACTTGGGCAGCGGTGGCCAAAGCGGATGTCGTGCTGCACCTCACAGATGCTGCGCAATCAGAGGACAACAACCCACAAACGAGCGACGATGCTGCGTTTTTAGATGAACTCTCACAAAAAATCCCAACAGGCACGCCCCGTTTAACCCTGCTCAATAAAAGTGATTTGCTACCAAAAATTCACCCGACACGAGCCGATGACGAGCCACACCATCGCATCCACATCAGCGCCAAAACAGGCGCTGGGCTCGATCTCCTGCGCGATCAACTGCTCCAGATCGTCGGCTTCGAGCAAACCGCGGGGGATGTTTTCATCGCCCGCGAGCGCCACCTCACCGCTCTGCGCCACGCCGACGAGCATCTGCAAGCAGCTTATGCGCACGCGCTGACACGGTCGGATGCGCTTGATTTATTTGCTGAAGAGCTGCGCCTCACCCAAGAATCCCTCAATCAAATCACCGGGGAATTCACCTCGGATGATTTGCTTGGCGTGATTTTTTCAAGTTTTTGCATTGGCAAATAAGCGTTGCGCCGCACGCATCGAATGATTACAATCGAATCATCGCACGCACAGGCAAGCCTCGCCCCCACGCACGCTTAGGAGAACACCATGCGCACACTCAACGACTGGATGGCGGAATACGGCGTCTCCCATCAAAACCCGCTCAACAAACGCATCCACTGGGTGTGCGTGCCGGCCATCGTGTTTTCAGTACTTGCCATGCTGCACGCCATCAGCCCAATGCTGGTGCTGCTGGCAGTTGTCGGCGCTTTGATTTTTTATGCCCGTCTATCGCCGCGTCTCATGATGGGTGCCGCCCTGCTGCTCGGCATGATGTGGCTCATCGCTGGACTGCTGCCGCATCCGTTCATCATTGGTTTGATGGTTTTCGTCATCGCTTGGTTGGGTCAATTTTACGGCCATTTTGTCGAAGGAAAAAAACCTTCTTTTTTTAAAGACCTGCAGTTTTTATTAATCGGCCCACTGTGGTTGCTGCACCATGTCTATGTGCAAAAAAACTGGACGGTGTGACCACACAAACCGCAACGACTGAACAACAAAAAACCGCAATCTCACGATTGCGGTTTTTTGTCTGCCCATGCAACATGGGCTGTCTCGCCACTTAGTTTTGCGTTTCCACCATTTGCAACGGCTCATCCGCTGCGGTGCTGCGTGGCTTGCGCTCACGTGGCGGGTGGTTGCGCACAGGTGCGCTCATGGTGAAGTTACCGACGGTGCTGCTGTCGGTTTGCACCATTTGCAAGCCTGCTTGGTTGAGCACTGTGTCGAGCGATTCGACAGAGGCCACGACCTGCTCAACAGGCTTTACTTGCACAGTCGGCTCTGCAGCGACAGGCGCGCTGCTCGCTTCAGGTGTAGACGTCACCACTGGGCTCATCGCTGGCTCCACATGAGCCACAACAGGCTCGGCGCTGCTTTGCTCATCGTCCTGCACGATGGCGGCCAATGTCGCGGCGGTGGCTTGTGCCACAGGCTCAACAGCTGGGCTGACCTTACTGGCGACGGGCACAGAGACTTCGACCGTGATCGGTGTGTGGTCCACGGCGATGTCGTCGTGGCGCACCAGTTGTGACACTGTGCTGGCGGCGATGCTCATTTCTGGGTTGCCTTCGGTCGGCGAGCCTTCGCGTTGCTCACGGCGCTCACGGCGCTCGCGGCGGTCGCGGCCACCACGAGAACGACGCTCACGACGTTCTGATTTTTCGCCTTCTGCCACGTCGTTGTTCGCTGCGGTGTTTTGCGCTGCGGCCTCGCCTGTGATGAGGTTCACCACGGGTTCTGCCGATGTGATGATCGCTGTTTCTGCCACCCCTTCAGTCGAAGCGCTCACCTCTGTTGACTCTGCGTCTTTACGGGCATTGCGGTTGCCACGGCTGCGTGGCTGGCGGTTGCCTTCGGCACGTGGCTCGCGTGGTGCGTCTGCGCGTGCTTCGGTGTTTTCGCCGTCGGTTTCTTTGCGATCGTTGCGCTTGTTGCGCGGCGGGCGATTGCCCTTTTCACCACGTGCTTCACGCGATTCAACGGATTCTGTGCCGTCTTTATTGCTGGCGTCTTTGTTACCATCTTTGCCCGCTGCCTCGCCGTCTTTGCGATTGCCGCGCTCGTTGCGGTTGCGGCCGCCTCGGTCATTTCTGCCTCGACCGTTGCGGTCGTTGCTGCGGTTTTGTGCGTTGTGCGGGTTGCGACGGTTGCCGCCCGATGATTTTTTCGGCGCTTCTGGTTCAACCGTTGACTCGGCGGCTTCACCGACAAACCATGATTTGATAGTGGCGAACAAGCATTTTTTCGCCACGGGTGTGGCCATCACGGCTTCCGATGCAACCACGGGTGTGGGTGCTGGGGCGGCGGGCACAATGCCTTTGACCACAGGTTCTTGACGGTTGGCGTCTTCTTTTTTCTCGTAGGCGACGTCGTCCGCAGGTTTTTCGACCTGCTCATAGCTCGCTTGCACCAAGTCCAAACGCTCGTCGTCTTGACGCAAACGATCGAGTTTGTAGTGTGGCGTTTCGAAGTATTTGTTTGGAATCAAAATGATGTTGGTTTTGGTGCGGCGTTCCAACATGTGAATCTCTGCGCGCTTTTCGTTGAGCAAATACGTGGCGACATCGACTGGCACTTGGACGTTCAGTGCGGCGGTTTGCTCTTTCATTGCTTCTTCTTGGACGATGCGCAAAATATGCAAAGCCGATGATTCGATGTCACGAATCACGCCTGTGCCGTTGCATCGCGGGCAAGCGGTGTGCGAGCCTTCAGACAACGATGGGCGCAGGCGTTGACGCGAGAGCTCCATCAGGCCAAAACGTGAAATTTTGCCCATTTGCACGCGTGCACGGTCGTAGTGCAGCGCGTCTTTGAGGCGCGATTCAACTTCTTTTTGATTTTTAGACGACTCCATGTCAATGAAATCAATGACCACCAAACCACCCAAATCGCGCAAGCGCAATTGGCGTGCGGCTTCATCGGCGGCTTCGCAGTTGGTGCGAAACGCGGTGTCTTCGATGTCAGAGCCACGGGTCGCGCGTGCGCTGTTGACGTCAATCGAGACCAAAGCCTCGGTGTGGTCAATCACAATCGCGCCGCCCGATGGCAGTGGCACGGTGCGTGAATAAGCGGTTTCGACTTGGTGTTCGATTTGAAAACGTGAGTACAGTGGCACGTCGTCCGTGTAGAATTTAACACGGTTGGCCATGTGCGGCATGACGTGGGTCATGAAGCCGCGCGCTTGTTCGGCGATGGTTTCGTTGTCGACCAAAATCTCGCCGATGTCGGGTGAGAAGTAGTCACGAATCGCGCGAATTTCGAGCGAAGATTCTTCGATGATGAGGAATGGCGCTGGATTTTCGCGTTTACCTTCTTTATCGAGTGCTACCGCAGCGGCGCCATCAATCGCACCCCACAAGCGCAGCAAATAATCCATGTCGTGCTGTAATTCTTCCGATGAGCGGCCAATCCCCGCAGTGCGGGCAATGATGCTCATGCCTTGTGGAATGTCCAGTTCGCCCATGGCTTCGCGCAACTCATTGCGCTCTTCGCCTTCGATGCGGCGCGACACGCCACCGCCACGCGGGTTGTTTGGCATCAACACCAAATAACGACCTGCGAGCGACACCATGGTGGTCAGCGCGGCGCCTTTGTTGCCACGCTCTTCTTTTTCGACTTGAACGACGAGCTCTTGACCTTCAACGATGGCATCTTGAATGCGCGCATTGCGCACATCAACACCGGCTTTAAAAAAGCTGCGGTCGATTTCTTTAAAGGGTAAAAAACCATGGCGCTCTTCGCCATAGTTGACAAAACAAGCCTCGAGCGACGGCTCGACACGCGTGACGATGGCTTTATAAATATTGCCTTTGCGTTGTTCGCGTCCTGCGACTTCGATGTCGATGTCGATGAGTTTTTGCCCATCGACGATGGCCACGCGCAATTCTTCTGCGTGCGTGGCATTGATTAACATGCGTTTCATGTGTGTTCTCCATGGCTTAAAAAAGCCAAAACGATTGTGACGAGCCTAGGCGTCGCCAGCCATGCCCCGAACGAGGAGGTGGAGAAAAAGGAAGAAGCACCGCTGCCCAGTCGGGGCAAACGGCACAGTGCTTGAGCGGCGTAACCACACAAACACATAGAATCAATGGGTGCACTGAACGCATCACCGCCAGCTCGCGAGCCGTGCAAAAATCAAATCTGCACAGGCAAAGCGCGCCAACGGATATGGCGCTGCTCGTCAAACTGCGTCTGAAGTCGCGTGTTTTTTATCGTTTTCACAAAGTTATCACACGTCAGCTCACAACATCAATGGTGGCGGCACGACTTTTGTCTTGGTCGCACAGCACACATCGCGGACTTTCACCGCAGGTCGAACGCCGTTTAAACCACCAGACATTCAACCGAAATCTTCAACATTTTTTCAACCTTACGTCCACAGATATTTCCCCACAGCGCCGTTCGCGTCTGTCGGCCAAACATCTGTTTGGACACCCGTTTTTTGCGTCCTGAGGCTTTAACGGCGCTCAAAACAATAGGAAAAATCGGTTAAACCTGTACAATGCTGTCCATATCGGCATTCAATGCCCCATGTTGCGCAAGCGTCCACTGACGTTAAGCTTTTACTTAAAAGCTGCATTTGCAACACAAAAGACAAACAGCCCCGAAATTATAACAAAATGAACGACTTACGCAAGACATTTCAACAAAGAAATACGCCGACTGCTCAAAAAACCACCACACCTGAGTCGGTGAGCGTGCGCTCGCACACCGTGAGCGACGATGAAGCGGGTCAGCGCATTGATAATTTCCTGCTGCGCATCTGCAAAGGCGTGCCCAAAACTTGGGTCTACCGCGTCATAAGAAAAGGCGAAGTGCGCGTCAACAAAGGCCGCATCGACGCCGATTATAAAATCCAAACAGGCGACGTCATCCGCATTCCGCCCGTGCGCATCGCCGAGAAACCCAGCCACAGCGTGCCCCAATCACGCGCCACCAAACTGCCCGTCGTGTTCGAAGATGACTATTTGCTCATCATCAACAAACCCGCAGGCCTCGCCGTTCATGGTGGCTCAGGCATTTCATTCGGCGTCATCGAGCAACTGCGCGCAGCGTACCCTGCCCAAAAATTCCTCGAGCTGGTTCACCGACTCGACCGCGAAACCTCAGGCTTGCTCATCCTCGCCAAAAAACGCAGCGCCCTCGTGCACCTGCACGAACAGATTCGCAATGGCCAAATGGACAAACGCTACTACGCCATTCTCATCGGCGAGCTCACCGACAAAGAAACCCACGTCAAAGCCCCGCTCTACAAATATGTCACCGCCAGCGGCGAGCGCCGCGTCCAAGTCGAGCCCAACGGCCAATCCGCCCACACGCGGTTCAACATTGACCAAGTGCTCAACGGCCACACCGCCGTGCGCGTCAAAATCTACACAGGCCGCACCCACCAAATCCGCGTGCACAGCCAATACATCGACCACCCCATCGTCGGTGACGAAAAATACGGCGACTTCGAGCACAATAAAAAAATGGCCAAACAAAAGTTTGGCCGCATGTACCTGCACGCACAAGAGCTGAAAATCACACACCCACACACAGGCGAAGTTTTGGCGCTTAAAAGCGAATTGCCCGATGAATTTAAACGATTTATTGATGCGCACCAAAAGAACAACAAAACCGCCTAAACGTCACAGCGCATCACACCGCCCACAGCGCAATCCGCAACGCACCGACCAACGCGTCATACTGCTTTGCCGACACCCGTGGTTTGGCAGGCGCTGCCGCATCGCTTTGACTCAACGCCCAAACAGGATTGGGGAAATTAATGTCGTCAGAAAATCGCGGGATGACGTGCCAGTGCAAGTGCGGCGTCATATTGCCCAGACTGGCGAGGTTGATTTTGGTCGGATTGAGCACTTTGCGCATGACGTCCTCGACAATGCAGACGGTTTTCATGAGAGCGCTGCGCTGCTCGGGCTTTAAATCGGTCATTTCCGCAATGTGTTCATGCCACACCACGCGGGCAAAACCAACGAAATGCGGGTCGTTGACCATGATGACACGCAGGGTGTCATTTTGCCAAACCAGCTCACCTCCATCGGTGGTGCACAGTTCACAGTTGGGGTTTTGGGCGTAGGTTGGGAGCATGATTTGACTTTCTTTGCATTGATCAATAAATTTGGAGCGCTGGGTAGTGTTGGTACATCTCATCCAAAACAGCTTGCACTTTGTGTGGCATGTATTCGCGCGAGGGATACAACAAATAAATCGGGTAGCAGGCAACTGGCTCGTCACTCAACTGCACCAAACGCCCTTCTGCTACATCATCAACACACAAGGCGCGCGGTAAATAAACAGAGCCTGCACCCGCCAATGCCGCCAGATAATTCAAGCGCATATTGCCGCTGATCAGCTGCACAGCATCGTCCATTGCTTCGTCAGCATAAGCCAGATGCGGCATGTGCTTTTGTAGCAAACACTGCGGTGCGGCGTATTTGTGAAATGTTGCTTCGGCAATTTTTCGACCGATTAAACTTTGATCTTTGATATTGCCCACACGCAGAACCAAATCAAGCCCATGCGCTCGCACATCAATCACATTTTCATCCAAAACCAACTCAAGTCGCAAGCGTGGGTGCTTGTGCAGTAAGCTTGCCAAAATAGAGGGCAGCAGGGTTTCAGCCAAAAAATGCGTGGTGGACATGCGCACCGTCCCCGCCACTTCCGCATTAGAACTCTTAACGTCTGCCAACGCGACGCCAATGTCTTTCAATGGTTGTTCAAGAGCGGCCAAAAGCCGAGCGCCCGCTTGCGTCAAGCGTACCTGACGTGTGGTGCGCTGAAACAACCGCACCCCCAAATCGCGCTCAATCTGGGCAACGTGCCGCGACAAGCTGGACACAGGCACATCGAGTTGCTCGGCGGCCCGCCGAAAGCTGGCACAGCGTGCGACGGCACACAGCCAAGCCAGTTGATGTGGGGCGATTGTTAAATGTTTGTTTGTCTCACTCATGAAACAAATTATACCGAATACCCATCTTTTTCCCCATCCGTTTTTCATTTAAACTGGTTTTTTCATCAACCAAGGAGCAAACCATGTTTAATAAATCCACGCTAAAACAATTGCGTCATTCACTCATTTGGGCACTTTGCCTGCCCGTGTTGGCACAAGCACATAATATGGGTAATAGCGCACACACTCCGCTTCCGCCAGTGCCAGACAGCATTGAGCAAGCCAAAGGCACCGATGCAAAACTGGAGCACAACAAACAACTGGTTGTATTTGCGTTCAATGAGGCATTCAACAAACACGACTTAAGCGCTCTGGATCAGTTCTTCGGTCCGTACAAGCAGCACTCGGCAGGCGCAGATGGTGTCGAGGGCTTGCGCGCTTTTGCCGTACCATTTTTGAAACAATTCCCCAACAGCAGCGCCGAAATAAAACGCGTCATGGCTGAGGGCGATTGGGTGATGCTGCACAACCACGCCAAAATTTCCCCCGAAGACCGAGGCATGATTTGCATGGACCTTTTTCGCGTGGATGGTGAGCACATCGTTGAGCACTGGGACAGCTGCCAAGAAATACCCGCCACCAGACAAAACGACAACAGTCCTTTTTAAACCTGTTTTTGCCTAAATCAAATGGCGCAATAAGACGATGATGCTCACTGTGTGATCATCGTCCCAACACCTTTGTCGGTGAGGATTTCAAGCAACAAACAATGCGGCACACGGCCGTCGATGATGTGCACGGCTTTCACGCCGCTTTTGGCCGCGTCGAGTGCCGATGAGATTTTTGGCAGCATGCCACCTGACAGTGTGCCGTCGGCAATCAGGCCGTCGATGCTGGCGCTGTTGAGCTCACTCATGAGCTCGCCGTCTTTATTCAGCACGCCTTTGATGTTGGTGAGCATGGCGAGTTTTTCGGCGTTCAGCACGCGTGCGAGCTCGCCTGCGACCACGTCGGCGTTGATGTTATACGCTTCGTTGTGTTCGTCAAAACCGATTGGTGAAATGACGGGAATGAAGCCGCCTTTAATCAGTGCAGTCACTGCCGATGGGTCGATTTCGGAGACTTCGCCGACTTGGCCAACGTCGTGTTTGATCGACGGGTCGTGGGTGTCTTGGAGCAGCAATTTTTTCACGCGTATCATGTTGGCATCACGGCCAGACAGGCCGACCGCCGAGCCACCTGCGTGGTTAATCAGGCCGACGATTTGCCCTTGCACTTGCCCGCCCAGCACGGCCTCGACGACGACCATGGTTTCTTTGTCGGTCACGCGCATGCCTTGGATAAACTCACCTTTTTTGCCCATGCGCGAGAGCGCGGTCTCGATTTGTGGACCGCCACCATGCACAACAATGGGCTGTATGCCGATGAGCTTGAGCAACACCACGTCACGCGCAAAACACTCTTGCAGGTATTTATCTGTCATCGCATTGCCACCGTATTTGATGACAATCATTTTGCCTTGCAGGCGCTTGATGTGCGGCAGCGCTTCAGCGATGATGCCCGCTTTGAGGTTGGGCGAAATGGTGGCGATGGTGTCGTACAGGCTTTTAACGTCTGAATTGAAAGGCATGTTTGTCCTTTTAAATGGGTGGGTTCTGTGCTGAGTGGTTCATCCGTCAATGCAACAATGCATCAGCGGCGGCGTTTTTTGGCGCGAGATTTGCGGGCGGGCTCGACGGCATCGGTTGCGGCGTCAGCGGCGGCCGACTCGTCAATGTCACGTTTTTTCTCATTGATTATCTTGTTGATTTCAGGCGTCAGATCGACCAGCTTAACTTGTGTCGGGTCGATGGTGAAGCGCGCT
>CALMCK010000160.1 GCA_937862845.1 uncultured Burkholderiaceae bacterium
ACGCTGTGCTCCACCCAGATGGCATGCTCGGGCAGATTTTTACCCAACACATCGGCAATGCGCTTTTGCCAATCGCTGATGGCGTGCTGCGCCACGATTTTATCGTTGTGGCTCAGTGTGAACGCGCAGTGTGGATTCGCCAGCGCCGCGCGGGTGAAATACTCCAGGCAATGCGAGAACTCAGTCGCATCGGTTTTGAGAAATTTTCGTCGCGCAGGCGTGTTGTGATACAAATGCGCCACCTCAATGCGCGTGCCCGTCTCACCCGCCGCCACACTGCTCGCCCACTCACCCGCGTGATTGTGAATCAAGCTCGCATGCGCCTCGTCATCCGTGCGGCTGGTCACACGCATCTGCGCCACCGACGCGATGGACGCGAGCGCCTCACCGCGAAAGCCCATCGACTCGACGTGTTCGAGCTCATCGAGCGAACGGATTTTACTGGTCGCATGGCGCGTCACAGCAAGGTGCAGCTCATTGGCGCGGATGCCACTGCCATTGTCTAAAATCTCCATGAGCGCTTTACCGCCCTCGACGAGTTTGACGCGGATGTCCGTCGCGCCCGCATCCAGCGCGTTTTCAAGCAACTCTTTAATCACCGACGCAGGCCGCTCCACCACCTCACCTGCAGCGATTTGGCTGATGAGGGTGTCGGGCAATTGAGCGATAGAGCGGTGCGGGGCGAGGCGAATTTTCATGGGTAGCTTTTAAAGGACAAAATCAAACCGTGATTTTACCTTGTCTGGTGAGCTTGTGTGGCGCTCGCTGTGACTGATTGGGTAAGCCGTGTGTTGCGCCTTGTTATTTAAAGGCACAACACCATATAAACCATGGCTTGCGATAGACTCGAGAGGGGGTGGGCGATGTGTTATGATGGCCACCCATTTTTAAGTTGTTTAATCAATTATTCAAGGAACTCTGTGGACACGCTTACCCAAATTTTTAGTTTTATGTTGCACATTGATCAGCAGATGCAGGGGTTGATTGCCCAATACGGCGTGTATATTTACGCGATTTTGTTTTTTGTGATTTTTGGCGAGACGGGTTTTGTGGTGTTTCCGTTTTTACCGGGTGACTCTTTGTTGTTCATCGCGGGCGCCTTTGCGGCGGATGGCTCGATGAATCCGTGGGTGTTGACGTTTCTGTTGATTGGCGCTGCGGTATTGGGCAATACGGTGAATTATTGGTTGGGGTATTTCCTTGGCAAAAATGTCTATGAAAACGGCAATCGATTCATCAGCCGTGACACTTTGGTCAAAACCCATAACTTTTATGAAAAACATGGCGGTAAAGCCATTGTCATGGCGCGTTTCGTGCCCTTGTTCCGTACTTTTATGCCGTTTGTGGCGGGCGTGACGGAGATGAATTCGTTTAAGTTTCAAAAGTTCAACATCCTCGGTGCGGTGATTTGGGTCGGACTGTTGGTTTGGGGCGGATACTTTTTCGGTTCGGCGCAGTTCACGGTCTTTGGTAAAGACATTATTGTGAAAGACTATCTAAGTACTATTGCGATTGTGGGTTTTGCGGCGGCATTCGTGCCTGCGGTGTTTGGTTTTGCTTGGCAGCTGTTGCGCCGAAATAAAACAAAGCAGTAAACCCTTGTGTGGCGTGGTGCGCCGCAGCATTTGCACGTTCAAAACGCATTTTCTTTTCGGAAATGCGTTTTTTGCTTTTAATCAGAGCAAATTGGGCAAAATAGTGCATAAAAAGTGAATTTCTCGCTTGCTTTACCCACAACAATGCTTAATAATCGCGTTCATGCGTTGTGCACTGTATTGGTGAAACCTTCGTGACGGTTGAAAAGCTGTTGAATGATGAGCGGTTCCAACATGTAGCAGATTGTGCAATACTAAAGAGCAACACTTAAAAATGGTTTGTTTTGCAAAAAGCAAACCGCCAGATTGGAACCCCAATCTCACACTTTCAGTTTAATTTTTGGAGATATACGATGCAAAAAATGTGGAAATTATTACCTTTGGTTGCTGCTGTTTCTTTGGCAGCTTGTACTAAACCTGCTGACACTGCCCCTAAAGCGGACGCAGGCGCAGCTGCAGGCGGCGACTCTATCACCGTCAAAATCGGTAGCGGTGCACCAAAATCAGGTGGTATTGCTCACTTGGGCGCGGATAACGAAATGGGCGCGCAATTGGCCATCAACGAAATCAACGCCAAAGGCGACTTGAAGATCGGTGGTAAAAAAGTTATTTTAGAACTGATGGGTGAAGATGATGCTGGCGATCCTAAACAAGGCACCACTGTTGCTCAAAAAATGGTTGATGCCAAAGTTGTCGGCGTGGTTGGTCACTTGAACTCAGGTGTTTCGATTCCTGCCAATGCGATTTACGCGGCTGCTGGTATCGTTCAAGTATCACCGTCGTCTACCAACCCTGACTACACACTCAAAGGCAACAAAACCCCAGGTGGCTCAGTGAGCTCATACCGCGTGGTGGCCAATGACGTTCAACAAGGTTCTGCAATTGGTAAATACGTGCTCAAACAAGGTGCCAAATCTATGGCCATTTTGGATGATGCGACCCAATACGGCAAAGGCTTGGCCGACTACGTGGAAAAAACAGTTAAAGAAGGCGGCGCTAGCATCACCAGCCGTGAAGCTTTGACGGATAAAACCACCGACTTTAAAGGTGCTTTGACCAAGTTGAAAGCCGAAAATCCAGATTACATTTTCTGGGGCGGTATGGATGACACAGGCGCGGCATTGAGCAAGCAAATGAAAGAATTGGGCTTGAAAGCCAAGTTGATTTCTGGTGACGGCGCTTGTACTACTAAATTCATCGAGCTGGCTGGCGATACAGCTGAAGGCGTGATTTGTACTCAAGCAGGTGCCCCAGTGTCTAAAATGGCCAAAGGCGCAGAATTTTCTGCTAACTACGAAAAAACCTTCCCAGGCAAAAAAGTTCAAATCTACTCTCCATTTGCTTACGATGCAGTTTACGCCATCGTTAACGCGATGAAAGCTGCGGACTCTGTTGAGCCAGAAAAAATTGCTAAAGCCATGGCTGGTGTGACTTTTGACGGTTTGATTGGTAAAATTGCTTTTGACGAAAAAGGCGACATCAAAGGCGGCGTGATTACTGTTCAAGAAATCAAAAACAAAGAATTGGTTGTACTTGATACAGTGATGTAATCATCTGTTTGAAAAACCTGAC
>CALMCK010000161.1 GCA_937862845.1 uncultured Burkholderiaceae bacterium
AATCACCGACAAAACCAAAGCCATCGTGGTCATCAATCCCAACAACCCGACAGGGGCGTTGTACTCAGACGAAATCCTCCTGCAAATCGTCGAGGTTGCGCGCGAATTCGGTCTGGTTGTCATGGCCGATGAAATCTACGACCGTGTGTTGTACGATGGCAATGAGCACACCTCCATCGCATCACTGGCCGACGATGTGTTTTTCATCAGTATGAATGGTTTGTCAAAAAACTACCGCGCTTGTGGTTACCGCGCCGGTTGGATGGTGCTCTCAGGCGCGAAAGAAGGCGCGCAAGACTACATCGAAGGCCTCGTCATGCTCGCTTCCATGCGCTTGTGCGCCAATGCGCCGGGGCAGCACACCATACAAACCGCGCTCGGTGGCTATCAGTCCATCGACGACTTGGTCGCACCGTCGGGACGACTGGCGCGCCAACGCGACCTTGCCTACGAACTCATCACCGCGATACCTGGTGTGAGCTGTGTGAAGCCGAAAGCGGCGATGTATTTGTTTCCGCGCTTGGACCCTGCGATTTATCCGATTGCAGATGATCAGGCATTTGTTCTTGAGTTTTTAGAAAAAGAAAAAGTCCTCGTGGTGCAAGGCACTGGGTTCAATTGGCACAAACACGATCATTTGCGCTTTGTGTTTTTACCGATGGAAGATGAGTTGCGTGAAGCCATTGGGCGCTTTGCCAAGTTTCTTAAAGACTATCGCGAACGCGCCGGTACCGCGTAAAAGCCGACATTAAACGTAAAAAACGCCACCATGGTTAACATGGTGGCGTTTTTTTGCTGACGCCATGCAGTTTATTTTGGGTGAGCAGACACGTGCAAGGCAGGGAGTGTCACGCGCACGCGCAAACCGCTGATGCCATCGTCTCGATTTTGAATCAGCAGCTGAGCTTGGTGCAGCTCACATATTTTTTGCACGATGGACAGGCCGATGCCAAAGCCCTCGTGGCGTTGCTCTGCTCGATAAAATCGCTCTGTGATGTGCGCCAGTTTTTCGGGGACGATGCCTGTGCCAGAGTCGATGACATCGAGGCTGGGTTGGGGTGTGTGGTTGATTTGAATATGGATGCTGCCATTGTTGGGGGTGTGGGTGAGGGCATTTTCGATGATGTTTTTGAGCAAAATATACATCATCTCTGGCGTGCTGGATACAGTCGTCGCCTCACCGTGCAGTTGAATATCAATGGCTGTCGTGTGAATGTTAAAGAGGTCCGCGCAGACCGTTTGTGCGACGGCGTGCAAG
>CALMCK010000162.1 GCA_937862845.1 uncultured Burkholderiaceae bacterium
GTGGTTTGGCCAAAAAAGTCATGATTGATGCATCACATGGCAACAGTGAGAAAAAACCAGAAAATCAAGTGCCTGTCTGCGCCAACATCGCAGGTCAAATCGCATCCGGCAACGAGCAGATTTTCGGTGTGATGATTGAATCCAATCTTGTGGGTGGTCGCCAAGACCTCGTCGCAGGCGCAACCTTGACTTATGGCCAAAGCGTGACCGATGGTTGCATCGACTGGGACTCATCAGAATCAGTGCTGCAAGGCCTTGCCGACGCAGTCAAAGCACGTCGTGAGCTCAAACGCAATAATTTTTCTGAGCAATAAAATGTCATGAGCAAGCCGAGCAACCCGCAGCAAAAGAAAATTTTGTCGTATGTCAAAGACCGCGTTGAGTCGTATGGCGAGTCGCGTTCTTCGGCAGCAAAGTCAATTAATCGGCGTAAGCAATTGGCAAATAGTTCATATCGAAAAGCGCAAAACCAAGTTTTGCGCGGTTTGCAAAACATAGCAGTAAACGCTGAAATAGTAGAGAGGGCTACGCTTGTTGTGGAAAGTGTCTCAAGAAAAGAGGGTCATGCGCAATGGCGAAAAGTTCCTGCACAAGCCATGCTGTTTCATCGTGACCACACCAAAAATAGAGTTTGGACTTATCAGCGCTCATCCGAGCCAAGTGAGCGAGCGAATGACAGCGAATTAGCCCACGCCGCCCGTTTAATGCTTAAGAAACGTGGTTATTAATAAAGAGAGCGAAAATGTCCCAAGTCAAAATCTACGGCATCCGCCAACACTTGCAGCTGCTGCGCGAAAAACTCTCCGACGTCATTCACAGTTGCGTCGTGGAGGCATTGCAGTTCCCAGCAGATAAACGCGCCCACCGCTTTATCCATCTCGATAAAGAGGACTTCATTTATCCAAATGGCCGTAGCGACGCCTACACCATCATCGAGTTGACGATGATGGCTGGGCGAACGGTTGCAACGCGTAAAGCCTTGATACGTCTACTGTTTGATCGCATCGAAGCGCAAATCGGCATCGCACAAAATGACATCGAAATCTGCATCATCGAATCGCCCCCCGAAAACTGGGGCTTTCGTGGCATGCATGGCGACGAAGTGGTTCTCAATTACAAAGTCAGTGTTTAAAAAATCCCGCCCCCATCAAGGTGCGGGATTTTTTTTAGGAAAATCAGTTACAATGAGCAACCACACAACACCCATGAGGAGAAGTCAAAATGACCAAAAAAATCATCGCCACCACCAATGCACCTGCCGCCATCGGCCCGTATTCACAAGCCGTCAAAATGGGCAGTATGGTGTTCACCTCTGGCCAGCTCGGCCTTGACCCTGCGACGGGCGAACTTGCGCAAGGCATTGAAGCGCAAACCCATCTGGCCTTTAAAAACCTCGACGCGATTTTGCAAGAAGCAGGCGGTTCACTGGCCAGTGTGGTGAAATTCACTTTGTTTTTAACCGACTTGTCAGATTTCGCCACAGTCAACAGCATCATGACGCAATATGTGCCAGAGCCATTTCCTGCTCGATCAACCATCGGCGTGGCCAGTTTGCCCAAAGGCGGCGCTTTTGAAATCGAAGCCGTGGCGCTTGTATCGCATTGATGTGGTTTGAATCCGCACTTTAAAATGCACCCAAGCCACTTCGCCCTGCTTCATATATTTAAACGTTTCACCCAAATTCACCACCGGCGGCGAATGGTCGCCCACCACCAACACTTCGGTGCCGCTCATTTCAG